>JACZJJ010000110.1 GCA_014860625.1 Bacteroidales bacterium
CCCTATTGCGTACTGGACTCCATGACATTTATTTTGCCCGAAGGGTTTGTATATGAAACCGGAAGCTCCCGCCACTCCTACAACAAAGATAATGGAGGCTATCAAACAGATGTAATTCCTGATCCGTTGATTGACGTAAGTGTGATTGGCACCCGCCTCATTTATGTCAGAGATTCAACATGGGGGTATGCTGATTTCTATGATTGTTCCTGGAACCGCGACAGGATCACGTTTTATGCCTCCCCATCCTGTGAAGCGCTGGGTAATTACACCTATCAGATGTACGCCACCGGAAGGTATCAGTTTTATGTTGACGGAACCGGAATTGTCTCCTCAGGTTCGGCGTCAAAAACAATCACCTACACACCTCCTTCAGTCAACCTCCTGGCAATCACACCTACTACAGAAGGAAGGGAAGATACCGTAACCTGGGAAGTAAGATTGTGCAACACCCAATCGTTCGATGCCGGCAACAACTGGCTGGGGTTTGAGCATCCGGCCGAAGGCATCACGGTAGCAAGGGTTATCGATATCACCGTCCCCGGAAGTCCGGTCAGCTACCCGGCAACCTCTTATGCTCCCGGGAAAACCTGGGTTCAGCTAGGACCTCTCGTTGGATCTGACTGCAGGAACTACCTGGTCAAGGCCGTTTATTCCGTCTGTGATTTCGACAGCATCCTGGTGCGGCATGGCTTCAACTGCGCGAGTTATCCGGTTAATCCCGATCTGGGTTATCCACCTTCAGGATACATCTGCACCGAAAATTCAACACACCTTTACCTCGATCCCAAGGATGTTTCGCTGAACCTGTCGATCACCTCCCCCGTCAACCCGGTGGATCTTTGCGACACCTTGATCTATGAAGCCGTTGTGACCAACACCCAGCTCTCCTATGCTTTTGACCTGAAGCTGACCGTTGCTGTGCCACCCGGTCTCTCTGTTGTCCCCGGAGGCTCTTTATTCAAATACCCATATTCCACCGGAACGTTCGTCGCGCTGGGCGATCCGGTCAACCTGCCTGCCGGAAGCAACAAATGGGTCTATAACATCTCCACCGACCCAAACGGCGTTGCCCGTCTTCTGGGAGTAGACAGCCTGCCGAAAAACGGCTTCCGGGTACAGATAAAAATTGTCACGAACTGCGATTTTACCTCCGGCAGGTCGATCCAGATGATTGCATCCGCTTCCAATGCCTGTGGCGAAGTAAAGACGCGGAATTCATACACACAGCAGGTTCTTATCACAAATATTCCGACCAGCGTAAACCTCTATGTGATCAACACAACCACCGGCCCCGGATTCCAGACATGCAGCGATGATATGCCGGTCCATGTGAAGGTGATTAACCTCGGCCCCTCCTCGGTCTCTACTATCGAGAAGCTGAAGATCACCATCGACGATGCCTTCGACATTGTGAATGGGTCCCTCACCAACCTTCACAACGGTCCGAGCGGCGTGACCAATTCTGTCATTGCCGGGATCCGCTACCTCGATTTCGCCATTGAGCCCAATCTTACGGTCAATGATTCCATCGTATTTGAATTCCATCTTGAAGACATTGATCCCGGAAGCCTGAACTGCGATACGGTCCCCCTTGAGACCAATACCCTGCTTGTAGCCAAAGTCTATTGTCAGACGGAACCGAGCGACAGTTGCTTCATTTACTCCATCACCTCCACCCAGGTGCAGTTCAAACCGATCTTCAAAGACCACCCGGCCTTTGGCCATTATTCTGCTACAAGTATCCCCAACGGGGCAACCGGCGAGACCGTGACGATAGAATATGTGATAAAAAACAGCGGGTTGGATACACTTAACGCACCCACCATGGAGGTTCTCTTTGTGCATGATGCCAACAACAACGGCATCGCGGATGAGACAGGAGCCGATTCCCTCTATTTTCAAACCGTTAATACACCAGGTATTTTGCCAGGCGACAGCATCCAGGTCATAGCAACATTTTCTGTTCCTGCCGACAAAGTCTGTAAAATGCTCGTCGCGATGAGGCTGTGCGACAATGCTTGTGCCTGTGGCGATATATCCATGCCCATCAATAAGATACATCTTCTGAATGCAGGTCCGGATGTAGAGGTGTGCATGCAGGTAAACGCTCAGCTGGGAATCCCGGGGATTACCGGATACAGCTATTACTGGATCCCCACCCTCTTTCTCAGCTCACCCACGATTCCCGACCCGATCTTCAATTACAACACACTGCTGACTCAGTCTGATACCTCCAACTATATCCTCAACACCACCAGGCCAGGCGGCTGTGTGACCCGCGACACCACCCGGGTGATCGTGCTTCCGTCGGCAGTAGCATCCGCCGGTGTGGATACGGTTGCATGCGTAGGATACCCGCACCTGTTAGCCGATGCCGTGGTGATCAACTCGGGAAACACCCTCTGGTCCTCATCGGGTACCGGTAGCTTTGACGATCCCTCACTGGTAAATGCGAGCTACTCTCCCAGCTTGGCCGACTATGCAGCAGGATCGGTAACGCTGACAATCTTCGCTGACGGTTTGTGCGGGGATGATACCGATGCAATGACCCTCACCTTCAACAACCCGGCTACCTCCTATGCCGGGCCAGATACAGCCGTTTGCGCCAACTGGACCTATACGGCGAACAGTGCATCAGCAACCAATTACACCGGTCTGCAATGGGTTACCCTGGGCGACGGGGGGTTCAGCAACTCCACGATTCTGAATCCTGTATATACACCGGGTCCAACTGATATTTCAACCGGTTCTGTCGCACTCATTCTACAGTCGACTGGATTTACATCCTGCCCTGTTGCCGGAGATACCATGATCCTGCTTCTCACAACACCCCCGGCCGTGACAAACACCCCTCCCGAAAAGACGATTTGCTCGGAGCAATTCACCAATATCCCTCTCATCTCCAGCCAGTCGGGCACCTCATTCTCCTGGACCTCCGTACTCACCTCCGGAACCGTTACAGGCTTCAGCGACAGCAGCGGGGATACCATCAACCAGCAGCTTTTCAATCCAGGATTAACGCCGGGGATTGTTACCTATACCATCACCCCCAACAACGGAGGCTGCGTTGGACTCCCATTGAATTACGCGGTTACCGTCAATCCGCTTCCGGCCATCACCAACACCAATACCGATACCAGCTTTTGTTCGGGAGGGATGACTACTATCAATTTGTTATCCAACATCACCGGAACCACCTTTAGCTGGACAGCTTTTTCTACCTCTCCTCTCATCACTGGTTTTAATGATGGTACGGGAGGAATAATCAGTCAAACCCTAACCAATTCGGGAACAGAAACGGATACGGTAATTTATACAGTAACTCCCTCCATAAACGGATGTTCTGGGGGAGATTCCCTGTTTCGTATTTCCGTATTTCCTCTCCCGGAAGCCGTTGCGAGTCCACCCGCACTCTCCTTCTGCTCAGGAGATACTACATCTATTGTCCTCTCCTCCCCTGTATTGGGCTCCGCCTTTTCCTGGACTGCCAGTGCCTCCTCTCCCGGCATCAGCGGATTTTCATCCGGGAGTGGAGATACTATTGCCCAGATACTGATCAATTCGGGAAGCGCAGTTGATACCGTCTTTTATTCGGTCACAGCTGCATCAAGCGGATGCTCCGGGTCAACGCTTGTCATCCCTGTCATCGTAAACCCAATCCCTTCTGTAACGGCTTTTTTGCTCCCCCAAACAATCTGCTCTGACGACACCATTCTGTTTCCCCTTGAATCGAATGTTGCCGGGGCCGGGTTTACCTGGGCAGCCTCCTCCTCCGGCAACCTGACCGGTTTTTCAGATGGCGCCGGCGATACCATCAGCCAGGTGATCACCAATACCGGATACACCATCGACACCCTCTTTTATTTCATTACCCCTTCTGCCAATGGTTGCACAGGGGAAACGGCATCTGTGTTCAACCTGGTCAAACCGGTACCCGACCTTTCCAACATGCCTCCCTCCACCGGGATCTGCAATGACGCATGGACGAACACAAGCTTACTTTCCAATGTGACAGGCACCACCTTCACCTGGAGTTGCACGCAGCTATCGGGCAATGTTTCGGGCTGGACAGCTAATGGAAGCCCGTCAACTCTGCTTGATCAGCAATTGTCTAATTCAGGAACGGCCTCCGACAGCGTGATCTATCATATGGTTCCGGAGGCAAACAGCTGTTTAGGATTGGCAACGGACTTCACTGTAACCGTCTTTCCGCTTCCGGATGTCACCTTTGATCCACCCTATCCTGTTGTTTGCTCAGAAGATGTCTCCGCCATCCAATGCCTGTCGCAGGTTCCCACCAGCACCTTTTCCTGGATCACTTCAATGAATCCGAATGTTACAGGAAACAAGTCTGGCAGTGGAGCCCTGATAGAGGACACCCTGGTTAATCCAACGCTTCAGATTGAAACTGTCCATTACATTGCTACTCCCGAAGCCTTTGGGTGTCCCCCCGGAATTTCTGATACCGTCTTTGTAAATGTCAACCCATTGCCTGAAGTAACGAATCAGGTACGAACTTTTTCCATCTGCAATCTGGGCACATTCCAGATCCCTCTTGAGGCGAATCTATCCTACCCCACCAGTTTCTCCTGGACCGCTTCGTGTTCCTCTCCTTCTGTTTCGGGATACAGTAACGGGACCGGAGGCACCATCCAGCAGACCCTGACAAACAGCGGATTTGCTGTAGATACGGTGATCTACACTGTAACTCCGGAGGCGAACAGTTGTTCAGGCGATACGGCACATTTCCAGGTGATTGTTTTTCCTCTTCCGGATGTACTAATCACCCCACCAATTGATACGATCTGCTCAGCCGATACGTGCCAACTCGACCTGACATCTCATGTCTCAGGCACAACCTTTTCATGGAGCGCGACTCCCAGCTCCATTTCCCTGAGTGGTTTTTCGGCAGGTACAGGAGACCATATCTCCCAGCAGCTGATCACTTCAGCATTCATACCAGGGAACGTCACCTACACCATTTTGCCTTCAGCCAATGGATGCCCGGGCATCCAGGGACAAATCGTTGTCACGGTCAAGCCCTCCCCCATAGTCTCGCTCCCCGTTTGCTTCGACACCATCACTCCTGCTGGAGTCAGACCAATTTTATTACGGGGAGGAGCTCCCCGTGAAGGCTTTTTCAATGGGGATTATGTTACAGGGAGCACATTCGATCCCATGCTGGCAGGGCCGGGCATCCATCCCATCTGGTACTCCTATACCAACCGGTTCGGCTGTACACGAAGCGACACACTGCATATTACTGTCCTCTTCGGCCTTCCCTTTACTTGTGGCGATACGATTGTGGATATTCGCGACGGGAAGAGTTACCCCACCGTTCAGATCGGAGCCCAATGCTGGCTGGCAGCCAACCTGAATTACGGGACCCAGGTATTGCACCTCACCATGCACCGGGATAACTGCACCCCCGAGAAATACTGCTACAACAACGACCCTGTGCTCTGTGCCCTGGGCTCTGTGCTGTACCAGTGGGATGAAGTGATGGAATACAGTGAGGCTCCAGGGGTAAAAGGATTTTGTCCTCCCGGATGGCACATCCCTACCGGGGATGAGTGGACAACATTGTTCAATAACTTCATTAACAATGGTTTTGCAGGCAACCCGCTAAAGTATACCGGGTACTCGGGATTCAACGCCATCACCAGTGGTGTACGTTTCAACAACAAAGTCTGGCGTCTCGGCCATGAGGAGTCTCTCCTCAACACCACGTTTATCTGGTCGTCCACCGCGCATGGATCGGATAAAGCCTGGGCTCACGGCATGACGGATCTGCTTTCTGACCACGATTACACCCCCAGTGTCTCGTTCTATCCTTCGTCACGGATCAACGGCTTTGCGGTTCGGTGTCTGAAGGATTGATAAGGGATGAGCGAAATAGGGAATCCGGAAACGAAATAGGATCAGGATACAAATAAAAACAAAGGGTTTCAGTAAGTCTGAAACCCTTTTCTTTGTAAGTCGGGGCGAGAAGACTCGAACTTCCGACCCCTTGCACCCCATGCAAGTACGCTAGCCAACTGCGCCACGCCCCGGTTCCCTTTTCAAAAGGGACTGCAAATTTATTAAATTTCTTCGAAATATTTTTTAATTTTACTTTACGCCAAAATGCAACATACCAATATCCAATAACGGTCAATATGAAATGTCAACCATATGCCATTACGTTCATCCTGGCTACAGCCTTCCTGGCTTCCTGCCATCACGATGCCGACCTCACCATTGCACCTCCGAAGCCACCTCCTCCGGGGTTTGAGTTCAAATGTTCGCACGATACGATTTACTTCCATAATTTTGTCTTGCCCGTCATAATTTCTGGCTGTGCGAAATCGGGGTGTCACGATGAAGCAACCAAAAAGGCTGGCCTTTTTCTTGGAAATTATGAATCCATCATCTCGCAGGTCACTCCATTTGACCCGCAGGAAAGTGACCTGTACAAAGTGCTTTTCAGCAATTCGGAACGCCGGATGCCCCCCGGGACTCCCTTAAACATGAACCAAAAAAGTATCATTTACTGGTGGATCGCTCAGGGTGCATATAACAATCGGTGTGATTCCATTGTATGTGACTCTTCAAACGTCACCTATGCCAGCTCAATCGCCCCCATCTCTCAGGCCTGGTGCACCGGTTGTCACGGAGGATCTAAACCGGCCAATAATCTTCTGCTGGAGACCTATGACGAGATGGTGGCCTGCGCCAACAGCGGCCGTTTGATGGGAGCGCTCCGCCATGAATCAGGCTTCTTCCCCATGCCGCAGGGAGGTTTGACATTATCTCCTTGTGAAATCAACCTTTTTCAGATCTGGATCAATACGGGCAAGCCCTAATCAACCAAAAAGAAATCAGATGAACAAGACCTTCAAATGCTTCGCGATACTCTCTTCTGTCCTGCTTTTCCTCGGCGGATGCTACAACGACAACGAATATGACCTTTATCCCTTTCCTTCCGGGCCATGCGACAGCACCAGTGTTTCCTATTCAACATCCATCGCACCTATCATCACAGCCAACTGCAATGTCTGTCATTCAACCGCAAACCCATCCGGCAATGTGATCACCGATACCTGGGAAGGACTCAATACCCAGGCCCTCAACGGGAATCTCTGGGGGGGTGTGAACTGGGAAAACGGGTATATCCCCATGCCCAAAGATGCAAGTAAACTGTCTGATTGCGACCTGGCGAAAATCAAAAACTGGATCAACCAGGGTGCACCCAACAACTAAATCCCCGATCATGAAAACATATAAATACCTTGTCAGTTTCCTTCTCCTGTGCCTGATTACCGGTACGGCGGCTTCACAGGATGACATGATGGCTCTGATAAACAAGGATGCAACGCCTGTCACAGACTACACCAGCGCAACCTTCAAAACAACCCGGGTTGTGATTGGACAATCCTGTGAAAATCCTCCCCCGGGAAACCTTATCCTTGTGTTTACCCACCATTTCGGAGCACTCAACACCGGTTATGAAAACCTGTTTGGCCTGAAGCAGGCACAGGTGAGGCTGGGCGCTGAATATGGAATTAACCGTTGGCTTGGTATCGGAGTGGGACTCAACACCCTGAAAAACACAGGGGATGGCTTCCTGAAATTCAAGGTCCTCCGGCAGAGTACGGGAGCGAAACGAATGCCGCTAAGCATGACAATCTTTGCCAGTACTGCGATCTATACGACAAAATGGGCGAACCCCGACAGGAAAAACTATTTCTCCTCACGAATCTCCTATGCCACTCAGGTCATCCTTGCACGGAAATTCGGCGAACGGTTTTCGTTACAGATCGCCCCAACCTATGTTCATGTTAACCTTGTGCCCTCCTACGAAGACCATAACAATATATTCTCATTGGGAATGGGAGCCCGGTTTAAAGTAAGCAAGCGCGTTTCCATCAACGCCGAGTACTATTACCTGTTTCCGAAACAAATCGTGTCAACACCGGCTTACAGCTCATTCTCCCTGGGCGTTGACATCGAAACAGGTGGCCATGTATTCCAGATCTTCCTGACAAATGCGATGGGTGAAAACATGGAAAGCATCGTAACACAAACCAGAGGAACCTGGTGGAACGGCGATATTTTTGTTGGATTCAATATTTCCAGGGTATTCACCGTGATGAAACCTAAGGAATTCCGGAAAGGGAATTAAGAAGAAATCTGACCCTGGAAACGAAACAGTTGAATTTCATGGAGACCGGACAAAGAAAAAAGCTTAACCTTCAGGGGGTATTAAAAACCATCGGGCCAGGGATTTTATATGCAGGCGCTGCCATTGGCGCATCTCACCTGGTACTCTCTACTCAGGCTGGTGCCAGCTACAGTTACAAACTCATCTGGGCCATCCTGCTGATTAACCTCTTTAAATATCCATTTTTCGAGTTCACCTACAGGTATACTGCCGCTACGGGGCAAAGCGTGCTGGAAGGATACCGAAAACTTGGGAGATGGGCCATTTTAACATTCTTCCTTCTCTCCATTATGAGCGCCATCGTAAATTTTGCAGCGGTTACCAAAGTCACGGCCGATCTGGCGACATACCTCCTTCAGATACAACTGAGTCCGTTTGCAACAAGCACAGGATTGTTAAGTCTCATCCTGCTCATGCTGTTTGTAGGGAGGTATGCCTTTTTGGATTTGTTTATGAAAGTGATGATAGGCATCCTGGCACTATTTACTGTTACTGCCTTTATTTTCGCCCTTTCCCGCGGAGCTCAGGTTGAGCCGGGATTTGTGGCACCCCCTTTGTGGGACACGGCAGCCATTACATTCCTGATCGCCCTGATGGGCTGGATGCCGACCCCTCTCGACTGTTCCGTTTGGCCCTCCCTTTGGGCTGTGGAGCGAAACAGACAAACCTCTTACATGCCCTCATTCAGGGAGTATCACATTGATTTTCACATCGGATATATTGGCTCTGCCGTTATGGCTCTGTTTTTCCTGGGCCTGGGAGCCCTGGTGATGTATGGTACGGGAGATACCTTCTCGGCCAATGGAGTGATATTCTCCGAACAGCTAGTCTCACTCTACACAGCTTCTATCGGAGGATGGAGCCATACCGTTATTGCTGTCATTGTGGCAATTACCATGTTCAGCACGGCAATTACGGTCATTGACGGGTACCCAAGGTCTCTGGAGGGATCGATGCACCAGCTGTTTCCATCGTTAAAAATGTTTGGCCGCGGGCTCTATATTTTCTGGATCATCCTGTTGTCCATTTCAACCGTATTGATCATCGTTTACTTCACCAGGAACATGGGGTCGTTGCTCAAATTTGCGACGATTCTATCCTTTCTCACAGCACCCATTTTTGCGATCATCAACTTCAAGGTAGTAACCAGCAAACATTTCCCGGCTTCGCTGCACCCCCCAAAGTGGTTAAAGATCCTCAGCCTGTCGGGCATTGCTTTTTTGATTCTGTTTTCCCTGGTATTTCTTTACATTGTAATTGTTTAAGGTATCAGGCTTAAATGCACGCTGAAAATCAGTTTTACCCCAACCCTAAAGGGAGCCTGATTTTCAGCAACTTCTCCCTTTAGGGCCGGGGTAAAAAAGTTGCTGAAAAGAAAAGGTTGGCTTTTTCGGAGGGGGCTCAAGTACGAAGGAAAAAGCAGGCACGCTCCATGAATTACCTTTTTTTTAGTATCTGTGGTGAAAAACCTGGTAAGCGGGAAAATAGAAATAATTGCCTGTTATACTCTTTTTCTTGTAAATGTAGTCATTTATTTAGTAAGTGTTGCTATTTATTTAGTAAGTGTAGCAAAACGCCTGATTTTCGATAAAAACGATCGCCGTTTAATTTTTACCGGTTTTTCACAAATTTTCACTAAAAACGCCAAAATCGACTCCACACTTACCCGGAAAAAAGCTACGTTTACCTGCAATTTTCCTACACTTACAAGATAACTGGAACTATATCGAATCACCATAAATGTAACGCTGTTTTTTGCCCTATATTTGCATGGGTATATATATTGTGTATAAGCACTCAACTTATCGTCGGGTGGTGAAGCACCGAAATACAATTTTTAGTATTATATTTGTATCTTAAAGAGGATTTTACATTTAAAAGAATAATTATGAAATCAAAAATTTACACACGCGCATTGATGGTCATGATCGTCATGCTGATTTCGAGTTTTAGTTTTGCAGCTGACTGGTATGTCGGCCCAGGTGGAGTAGATGTTAACGATGGAACCAATGGCACTGCAGCTTTGACACCATTTGCAACTATTTCATTTGCCATCACAACAGCTGGAGCAGACGATGTGATCATTGTAGCTGCCGGAACCTATAATGAGGCGATAACCATTTCTAAGAGCCTGACCTTAAAAGGCGCTAAATTCGATGTAGACGCCCGAACCAGAGATGAAGCAGATGAATCAATCCTGAATTATAACGGAGGTCTTGCCATCAATGCAGATGGGGTGACGATCGACGGATTTACGATAAAAGATCAGTCAGTAGTAAACTGGGGTGCCGGTTGGGGATATGCAGTTCTCATGGTGCCTGGTCATACAGGGACTCAGTTACTCAACAACATCATCAGGAATAATATAGTTGGTTGTAATCTTGCTAACACTGGTGGTTCACAGGTAAAAATACAATACAACTGGTTTGATTCGAATAACAACCCCGGAGCTGCTAGTGGCAATGGAATTTATACAGACGAGTATGTTTCAGGCGACCCTGTAGCAAATGTACTTATTGACAAAAATAAATTTACCGACAATGAAGATGCGGGAATCACTTTTTCAACATCTAATCCCGCTAAAGCCCTTTCCAATGTCATCATCTCCGAGAATGAATTTACAGATAATGGCAGAGCCGTTTTTCTTTATAACGTTGTATCCTCCTCATTTATCAACAATGAGATCAACAACTCAACAATGGTTGGATCAGGGGATGTTCGTATTTATGGTGGTGTAAACAATTTTACTATTTCAAATAATATTTTTTCGAACGGAGCGCCCAACGGCATACGAATAACGGATGATGGTGCACTCGGCAACACAAATATCACAGTCTCTGAAAACAGTTTTACCGGGTATACTACCGCGCTGAATATTGTTTCAGGGTATACCGGTATCCTCGACGCTAACTGCAACTGGTGGGGAACAGCTGTTGCAGCAGAAATCGACCCCCTGGCTATTGGAAATGTTGATTTTAGCCCGTACCTGGCAGATGGTGACGATGATGATGCCGTTGCTTCTGGATTGCAGACTACCGCAGATTGTGATGGAGGGACTTCACTTGATCCATCAATTAATCCAACAGAAAACTATAATTTTGCGAAGACCCCAACAGTTACAGTGGAACTCCACAGCCAAACATTGGCAGAAAATGAATGGACAATATATAAGTTAGATCTGATCATAGGCCAAGAATACACCTTCTCAACCGGATGCCCACAAGGTACTGCCACTTTTGACACCTACATAGAGGTATTTAAGGCAGACGGAATAACCCCTATTGTCGCAATCAATGACGCTTGTGCAGCTGGCCTCTCGAGAGTTACATGGATAGCCACTGAAGCCTTTGCCTTTGTAAAGGTAAGGGGAGATGAAATCACTGATGGAAGGGGAACTGAAAGCACCGATTTCGGAGATTACACAGCAGGATTCTCTTATACTGCTCCGGTGACTACTTGTAAAGTTCTTCCTTTGTATGATTTTGAGGTGACCCCAATCGCGGATACCTGGCTGAATGATGGCATTCGTACTTTTCCCGCTGGAGAATGCTTTGTATACAAAGTAAACACTGCTCCAGGATTTGAGTACACCTTTAAAACGGGCTGCGACAACAACGCAGCAGCCTCTTTCGACACAAAACTGGATGTGTACAAAACCAATGGGACAACTATCATCACCTCCGATGATGATGGCTGTGATTTTTATCGCTCAACCGTTACCTGGACAGCTACCGAAGCCATCGCCTATATTAAGGTTACTGGATATCTTGACACGGGCGGTGATTTTATCATGGCTTATACGTGTGAAACCCCTGCCGGTGGTGGTTGTAAGGTTGCTCCGGACTTTGATGGCCTGATTACTAACATAGGTACTTCATGGCAAACAGCAGCACAGGTTACTGTGGATGCCGAAAAATGTTTTGTTTATATGATCACACTCCCCTCAGCGGACACCTATACATTCAAGACCGGATGTGCTTCTGGTTTTGCAGGTGATAATGCCGATGCCTCGTTTGACACATTCTTCGAGTTATATGGCAAAACAGGTGCTTTTATTAACTCTAATGATGATCAATGCGAGTCTGGACGTTCCAAACTAGTTTACACATCTACTCTTGTTCCGGATACTGTTTACCTGAAAGTTCGCGGCTATAATATTGAAAGCAACGGAACCTTTTCCCTTGCCTATGTCAAGGGCGGCGGACCAACGATTTGTAAGACCATTACGCAAGCAATTGCCGCCCCTGATAGCGTAACACTTAATGCACCTACAGATGGTTGGCAGCTATCCGCTTCTACCCGAATTGATCCAGGGTATTGCAAGTTTTATAAAGTTCCCCTTACTGGCGGAACAACAGTCATTTTCAAGACCGGATGCGGAGATGGCGCTGCAGCTGATTTCGACACTTTCCTCGAATTATGGAAAGGGCCAGCCCCCGGCACCTACGTCACCTCCAATGATGACGGATGCGCCGATGGAGCTTCCAAAATTATCTACACCGTACCCACGCTTGGGGGCGGGGATTATTATCTGAAAGTACGCGGATACAATGATGAGAGTACAGGACTCTTTACCCTTGCCTATACCAAGGGCGAAGAAGTCGGGATTTGTAAGACGATCGCTCAAGTGGTAGCAGGCGTACCACCTGATTATGGTGATCCAGCTCCTATAGAACCTCTTATTACCTGGGAAACTACTGCCCTTCCAGCCAGATCCATTGCAGCTGGCGCATGCCATGTCTATGCTTTTGATCTGACCGCAGGCAACACCTACACCTTCAAAACTGGTTGCGCAACTAGTGATCCGGACTTCGCTACTGCCACTTTCGACACCTATTTGGCTTTATTTAATACCGCAGGCACCTTTATCGACTCCGATGATGATGGATGCGAAGAGGGCCGTTCCAAACTGATCTATGCACCTACAGTTACCGGAACCTATTATCTGAAAGTAAGCGGGTATAGTGATTTAAGTACCGGGACATATAGACTTGCTTACCGGTTTGGTTCATCTACAAATTGTACGACTCCTCCGTTTTCGGATGCAACACTGGCCCAGCCGGCAACATCCTGGCTAACGGTTTCAGGAGACATTGCTTCTGAAGCATGCTATGTTTACCGGGTGCCTAATATCAAAACCGGTGTAGAATACACCTTCATGACGGGTTGTGTTGAAGGTACGGCCGACTTTGACACCTTTTTGGATCTGTTTAATTCGGCAGGTACCTTTATCGATTCAGATGATGACGGATGCGGATCGGGCCTCGACAAACTGGTCTGGACTGCAACATATGGTACGGGAGAGGATGATGATTACGCTTACGTCAAGGTACGGGGGTACAGTCCCAATGAATACGGGGATTATACAATGGCTTATAAATATGTTGGTTCAAAAGAGGTTTTAGCTTCTATTGAAAATCAATCGGCCGCAAACTCTGTGAAGGTCTATCCAAACCCTGCCGACCAGCTCTTTACGATCGATTCCAAAGGTCCGGTATCATTTACCCGGATCACCATCAGCGAGCTGACAGGTAGAATGCTTCACACGTGGACCATGGATACTCCTGCCACTACCTACCAGATCAACAGTTCCGAATTCTCACAGGGCATCTATGTGCTCTCTGTCGAGACGTCGGAAGGATGGATCAGGAAGAAAATCAGTATCGTGAGATAATAGCACGACATACAACTAATTTGAAAGGCCGCCTCGGAAGAGGGGGCCTTTTTTTTCAGCAACTTTTTTACCCCGGCCCTAAAGGGAGAAGTTGCTGAAAATCAGGCTCCCTTTAGGGTTGGGGTAAAACTGATTTTCAGCATGGTAAGTTTTCGGAGTGGACTCAATGTTCAAAGGAGTAATAGTTGGAATTTGCCTTCTGCTTACCCGGAATTTTACTACATATACGAAACAGCTGGGAATGTGTCACCTAATCTTGAATAAATGATGTATATTTGTAAAGTTGGTTTAGTAGGTTTATTAAGATATTGGTATTATTTAACATGTACATTATGAAAACAACTTTTTACACACGCACACTGATGATCATGATCATCATGCTGATATCCGGTTTAGGGTTTGCCCAATTAATACCTACTGAGGTCTGGCAAACTGAAGCTTCGGTAAACCTTATAGACCCTTACACCGTTACCTATGACGTAACCGTAAATGCTATAGGTAAAGAATATACTTTCAAGACTGGTTGTGCTACCGGGGCGCCGGATGAGGCTACTGCCGATTTCGACAGCAAACTGGAGTTGTATGATGCAGCAGGAACTACTCTCATCACTTCCAATGATGACGGATGTGAAGAGTACCGCTCAAAACTTGTCTGGACTGCCACTCAAGGGAGTTACAAGTTGAAGGTTAGCAGAGTTTATGGTACAGGTGTCGCCTTCCGACTTGCTTACAAGTATAATGACCCTGTTGGCGGCGGCTGCAAAGTTCCTCCTGAATTTGACGGTTATATTGATAATATCGCCCCTACCTGGACAACAATTACAACCCCAATCACGATTGCAGCCGAAAATTGCTACGTGTACAGGATCTTACTCCATGAAGCAGCAGGAACCGCATACACCTTCAAGACCGGATGCGCAAGTGGTTTGGGCGGCGATGAAGCCACGGCCAGTTTCGACACCTTCTTCGAGTTATATGACGCCTCAGGCAACTTCCTCAACTCAAACGATGACCAGTGCGAAGAGGGACGTTCCAAACTTGTTTACACTTCTACAACCGTTGATCAGATCGTTTACCTGAAAATCCGCGGATACAATTTCCAGAGTGGCGGAACTTTTAGACTTGCCTACATCTATGGCGACGGACCGACGAATTGTCAGACCATTACGCAGGCGATAGGTGATGCTGGGATTACAGTGCTGACAACTCCTCCCGCCGTTGGCGCTGGCTGGAACACTGCTTTTAATGGAACTATTAATCCCGGTGCATGCAAGTTTTACAAAGTAACACTCGATGCGAATAAAACTGTCACCTTCAAGACCGGATGCGAGGACGGTGCCATAACCGATTTTGACACCTTCCTTGAGCTTTGGGATGCCAATGAAAACTATGTCACTGCCAATGATGACGGATGTGATGATGGGGCTTCCAAAATTATTTATACTGTGCCCGCACTTGGGGGCGGTGATTACTACCTGAAGGTGCGCGGATACAATGCAGAGAGTTCAGGAACCTATACCCTTGCATACAGCTATGATTATGAAACCGTGCTTTGCAAGTCGATTACAGAGGTGATCGCTACAAACGGACAGGATTATGATCCCACGATTACAGGTGCCTGGACAACTGATGGATCTGTTACCATTAACTCCGGTGAATGTAAAATATATTTTCTGGATAATCTCGTAACTACAAGTTCATACACCTTCAAAACCGGTTGCGGAAATGATGCCACAGCCACGTTTGACACCTATTTGGCCTTATTTGATGCTGCAGGCAACTTTATCGACTCAGATGATGATGGATGCGAACTTGGCCGTTCCAAACTGATCTACACCCCTGCTGCTGATGGTGACTATTACCTGAAAGTTAGCGCGTATAATGATGCGAGCGCCGGAACGTATCGACTTGCTTACCGCTCGGGGTCAGATATAAATTGTAAGACACCGCCGGCATCAGATGCAACACTTACACCCTCCACTCCCTGGGCAACAACTGGCGGCACGATTGCTGCCGGTGAATGCTACGTGTATGAGGTGCAGAATATCAAAGAAGGCAATGTGTACACGTTCAAAACAGGCTGTGGCAATAGCGCTTCAGCAACATTTGACACATTCCTGGAGTTATATGGCGCCACAGGCAACTTTATCAATTCAAATGATGATCAATGCGAAGAAGGCCGTTCCATGATCACATGGACTGCAACATACGGCACAGGGACACTATCGGATGCTAACAGGGCTTTCCTCAAGGTGCGCGGATACAGTGAAACGGGCACTGGTAGCTATACAATGGCTTACCAGTATCTTGGCACGAAAGAGTTGTTGACCTCCATTGGAAACCAAACTGCAGAAAACACTATCAAGGTCTATCCAAACCCTGCCGACCAGCTCTTTACCATCGATTCAAAGGCCCCGGTTTCATTCAACAGGATCATCCTCAGCGAGCTGACAGGTAGAATGCTTCACACGTGGACCATGGATACTCCTGCCACTACCTACCAGATCAACAGTTCCGAATTCTCAGCAGGCATCTATGTGCTTTCCATTGAGACTTCAGAACGATGGATCAGGAAGAAGATCAGTATCGTGAGATAACATAATGAGGGATATAAATTTAAAGCATTAAATTAACATACGCCATGAGACAAAACAGAACAATTACATCGTTCGCGATGTTTATTATCGCAACAGTCCTGCTAACCTATATTTCCTGCAGCAAGACAGATACAACAGTCCCATATGTGACCACCTCCGACATTACAGTAATCACGAAAACAACTGCACTCGGAGGGGGCAATGTCACCTCGGGAGGAGGAACCCTTGTTTCGGCCCGGGGGATTTGTTTCAGCACCACCCCACTCCCAACCATTGCCTCCAGCAAAACATCCGACAGTACGGGAACCGGCTTTTTTATCAGCAAGCTCACCGGATTATCAGAAAATACCACCTATTATGTGCGTGCCTATGCGACAAACAGCTCAGGAACCGCCTACGGCGCCGAGAAAACATTTACAACATTGGATGGTGGCGGTGGTACCAGTGATAGTGTGACAGATTTTGATGGGAATGTCTATCATGTTGTAACCATAGGTCAGCAGCAGTGGTTGGCTGAGAACCTCAAGGTAACGCATTATCACAAGGGAGAGACCATCTTTTTCGTGTCGGGCGACACAGAATGGGAACAGATGGACAAAGGAGCCTATTGCAACTACGACAAAAGCACGGCGAATGGCGAAACCTATGGCCATCTATACAACTGGCATGCCGCATCAGACGAAAAGGGAATTTGTCCGGATGGCTGGCATGTACCAACCGATTCTGACTGGCAGGATTTACTCAGTTTCGCTGGAGGGGACGACGTTGCAGGGGGGCAGTTAAAGGCTACGGGAACCCTGGGGCAGGGTAACGGCCTGTGGCAGGATCCAAACACCGATGCCACCAACGAGTATGGCTTCGCTGCTCTTCCTGGTGGATACAGATTGGCCAGTGGCAGTTTTATTGAACTATCAAACAATGCACGTTTCTGGACCTCCTCTCAATTCAATGGCCTTGGCTGGTACCGCGAATTCAGCTACAAATATAACAACGCTGCAAGAGGCTCAAGCGACGAAAGAGATGGCTATTCAATACGCTGTATTAAGAACAAATAAAAGAGCTAACAATAACAC
>JACZJJ010000111.1 GCA_014860625.1 Bacteroidales bacterium
CATTCCCCATTCCTAATTCCTTATTGACATTAGCTGGTTCCCGTATGTCCGAATCCTCCTGCTCCCCGAACAGTCTCTTTCAATTCATCCACCTCCACCCACTCTGCCTGGGCATGAGCCGAAATAATCATCTGAGCGACCCGTTCGCCATCTTTTACAATATATTCTTCAGACGAAAGGTTGACAAGTATCACCTTGATCTCTCCACGGTAATCTGCATCAATGGTCCCCGGTGTGTTCAGCACAGTGATGCCTTTTTTGATGGCAAGTCCGCTTCGGGGACGCACTTGTGCTTCGTAACCTACCGGCAGTTCAATAAAGAGACCCGTTGGCACAAGCGACCTTTCAAGCGGCTTCATAACAATTTCTTCACCAAGAAAAGCGCGAAGATCCATCCCGGCAGAGGCATCCGTTTCATAAACCGGCAATGGATGATGGGATTTGTTGACGATCTTTACCTTCATAATCCGTTGAAAGGGGCAAAGTTAATAAAAAGCAGGATGACTCTACCCGTTTTTTCGGCGAATGGAAGCCCACAGCGATACCATATCTTTTCTCTCCATAAACGCGACTAACAGCAGGTATAGTATCAGCAGGAGGGAATGAAATGCAATCCGTATGAAGGCCGTTTCGGGGTGGATAAAAACCGTCAGGTAATAGAGAGCGATGGCCACTCCCAGGTAGGTAAATATCCTGTTGAGCTGGTAGGGGATTCTGTAATATTTCTGGCCCAGGAAGTAGGAAAGAACCAGCATGATTCCGTACCCGATAAACGTAGCCCAGGCAGATCCCATATAGCCGGAGAGGTAGTGGTCCGGCGACCGTGGAATCCACAGGACATTCAACCCTACAGTGATTACTGCCCCAAAAATACCCAACCATGCGCCGTAGTTGGTTTGGCCTGTAAGTTTGTACCAGATGGATAGGTTGTAATAGATCCCCAGGAAGAGATGTGCCAGCATCAATATGGGAATTACTGCTTTCCCGGAGTGGTATTTCTCTCCTATCAGCAATGGAAGAATAACATCATCCAGGTAAAGCATGGTGGTTAAAAAGATAACGGAAACCGCAATCACAAAATAGTTCATCACCCGGGCATAGGTCACTTTGGCATCCTTCTCCTTGTAATACGAGAAAAAAAACGGATCGGCTGCATACCTGTAGGCCGTGATGAAAATGGTCATCAGGATGGCTATCTTGTAACAGGCGCTATAAATCCCCACTTCGGCTTCAGCGATATCGGCAGGAAGCAGGTACCGAAGCAGGATCCGGTCAAAGGTCTCGTTGATGATCCCGGCCAGACCTGCAAAGAGGAGTGGAAATGCATAGACAAACATCCGTCGCCAGAGGATCCGGTCAAAGACCAGTTTAAAGCCGGTCATCTCAGGGATGAGCAGAAGGAAGGTAAGTGCTGAAGCAATCAGGTTGGCAATGAAGATGTATTCGATACCCCATTCCGGATTATAGATGAACCTCACTGCACCGGCAATGGTTTCGGAAGAGGTCGTTCTCAGAAGATACGGACACAGCAGAAGGAAAAAGAGGTTGAAAAAGACGGCTGCAGAGACGTTGATCACTTTGAGGTAGGCAAACCGGATGGGTCGGTTGAGGGCTCTCAGTTTGGCAAACGGAATGGTGGTAAGTATATCGAAGCCAATGATCAGTGCAAACCAGATCACGTAGATCTGATTGTCGGGGTATTGTATCCAGACAGCAATGGTTCGTGAAAAACCGATGGAAAGAACTAAAAAAAGGAGCGTCGAGAAAATCAGGGAGAGAAATGATGTGCTGAAGACCTTGTTTTTATCCTTTTCCTCCTGTAAATATCGGAAAAAGGCT
This sequence comes from Bacteroidales bacterium, assembly GCA_014860625.1. GTDB lineage: Bacteria > Bacteroidota > Bacteroidia > Bacteroidales > FEN-979 > QYOJ01. The sequence goes on from JACZJJ010000111.1 coordinate 1,840, forward strand.
GTTTCCATTCCATAGGTCAGGAAAACCATAAGGAGCGCGGTATAGGAATAAAAAACGCTGACAGTCCCATATTCGCCAGGTAAAAAGAGGCGGGTATAAAGTGGCACAAGAAGGTAAAAAAGAATTCTTGAGACGATGAAGGGAAGACCGTAGATGGCGGTTTGTCCAGCCAGGCGCTTGATTGGATTCATGATTACAAATGTAACGAAACAATTGCGGTTTTATGATTGTTGTATCTTTGGCACGAAAGTTTTTAACGGATGCCAAAGAACAAGTTCTATGTTGTGTGGGTGGGGAAACAGCCCGGGGTTTACAATGGCTGGTCCGACTGCAGGAAGCAGGTGGAAGGGTATAACGGGGCCAAGTACAAGGGTTTCCCTACAAAAGAGCTGGCCGATGCTGCCTTTGATGATGACCATGAAAAATACATGAAAAAAGATCTGGCGGCTCCAAAAAAGATCGTTTGCGACAATCCGCTTATTGGAATTCCTCTCGCTGACAGCATCTGCGTGGATGCTGCCTGCAGTGGAAATCCGGGCATCATGGAATACCGCGGGGTTGACACCAAATCAGGGGCACAGCTTTTCCGTCAGGGTCCCTTTCCGGAAGGAACCGTAAACATCGGGGAATTCCTGGCTGTCGTACATGCCCTTGCCTACCTGAAACAGCGGAACTCCGACTGGCCGATCTATTCCGACTCCCGCACCGCCATCGCCTGGGTCAGAAAAAAAACATCCAATACCAAACTGGAACGAACAGCTAAAAACGAAGAGCTGTTCAAACTTCTCGACAGGGCTCAGAATTGGTTAAGG
>JACZJJ010000017.1 GCA_014860625.1 Bacteroidales bacterium
ATTGTTCATCGCAAATGTACGATGAAGAAAATATAAATTCCAACTATTTTTCAGACTATTTTTACAATAATTTTTTAAATTGCTGTATTTGAAACACTTAGAAATTGAACGAAAATACCTGATCGACCCTGTAAAGTGGGATCTGGCAGAAAAACCGGAAGCCAGGAGTTTAACACAGGGCTATCTCTGCAAGGATGATCAAAAGGTGGTCAGAATTCGGATGGTGAAAATCGGTTCAGAAGAGAAGGGGTATATGACCATCAAGGGGAAGATGCAAAACCTGGGGCGGCCTGAGTTTGAATATGAGATTCCGGTAGAAGAGGCAAAAGACCTTTTGGCCTTAACCCTTTACAGACCCATAGAAAAAACCCGCTACAAATACCTCCACAAGAGCAAGATCTGGGATGTGGATATCTTTCATGGCATCAACGAGGGGTTGTATTTAGCCGAGATTGAGCTGAATGATCCCAACGATGCAATCGATTTCCCAGATTGGATTGTGGAGGAGGTATCTCACGATCCCAGATACTACAACGCCTACTTGTCGGAACACCCCTTCACCACCTGGAAATAAAAAAAAAGGAATGAATCGATTTTCATTCCTAATTCTTCATTCGTAATTCTTAATTCTTAATTGATTCTGTGGAGCATAAGGGAGTCGAACCCTTGACCTCTAGACTGCCAGTCTAACGCTCTAGCCAACTGAGCTAATGCCCCAAAAGGATTGCAAAGGTAAATAATTTTACATTTGTGTAAAATATTTCCTTTGAAACGTCTCTTCGCCGCCATCAGCACAATCCCCGACGAGGGGTTTATATCCGGTTACAGGAACCTGAAGGATGCGCTTCACCCACACAAGATCAAGTGGGTAGAGGAGGAGAACCTTCACATCACACTAAAATTTTTTGGTGAAACAAGCGAGGCCAGAATTCCGGATATTTGTCGCGTGGTGAATTCCGTTGCCGCTGAGCTACCTCAGTTCTCGTTCAACTACGAGGGCCTGGGAGTTTTTGGCAGTTCGTATAATCCAAGGGTCATCTGGGCCGGCATCCGTCCTTACGATCAGGTTTCGCAAATGATCATGACGTTAAAGCACGAACTTGCAACGATTGGGTTTCCGGCCGATCGTCAAAATCCCGTCCCTCATCTTACTCTCGGGCGGATAAGGTCGCTACAGGACAGGGTGGCTTTCCAGAAAGATCTTGACTCAAAAAAAAAGATCTCCTCAGGCCCGATGAAAGCTGAAAAGATTGTGCTCTTCGAAAGTATCCTTCAGCCAACCGGCCCCAAATATCTTGTCATCGATTCTTTCCCGCTGAAAAAATAAATTCCCCTGGTCAATTCATCAACCAGGGGAATTTATCATGAGCAAGAAAAATTCTGTTGGCCTCTTTCAGCCCATCGGAGGGTCTTTCTTTTCCATATTCCGTGCGATAAAATGAAACAGTACAAGACTGATTCCCCCACACAGAAAGACCATTGAGAAAAACGACTCCTCTTCTCCCATGGCTGTATAGAGTGCCAGAATTCTTCCTATCAGTATACCTACTCCGATTCCGATCAGTAACATTCCCCACTTTAATGCTTGCGGAACATTCTTTCTGGTTTCGAAAATAGTTGCTGATTGACCTTTTTCAATCAGGTTGATTCGCTCTTTTCTTCTCAGGATAAGGTAAACAATTGCAATAATTGATGCGAAAAATGCGATCGGAATTAAAATTTCTCCATTATTCATGACATTGAATTTTAGGGTTTATTCATTTCTGATCCCTATGACGCATTGCTTTTTATCCTGGTTACAGTTTTGTCAAACTTTTTATCGCTGAACAACAAATTTTTCGATAAAATAACGATCGTCGTTCGACATCCTTACGAAGTAAAGACCTTCGGCAAAACCGGAAACATCAATTTGTTTTACATATTTCGAAGCAATGTTTGTCAGTTTTTCCGTATACTTGACATTGCCGGTTACATCGGTTATTACCAGCATAATTTCCGTTTCTCTGCCGCTAATGCGAAGGTTCAATACCTCCTCGGCCGGGTTCGGGAACAGTGTTACCGAAGCCTGAAGGCTGGATTCACCTATTCCTGCGCAGTCAGAAACGATGATCGGTTTTACCGATTGGATTCCGTCTCCACAATCATTGGCACCATATACTGAGATGTCGCCTGAGACTGCAGTGGGGTCGAAATCAACCATCACTTCGTGTGTACCCATTCCTGAAGCAACAGTTGCTCCTGCAGGCAGGGTCCATACATATGTTGTTGCTCCGAGGATTTCAGGAACTGTATAGAGATATCCTGCGTGGTTTACACACACTGTATCATTGCCGGTAATCTCTTCGGCAGCCCCAGGAACACTTGCAACTGTGAGCATACGCTGGCTGGCCGGGCTGTCTCCACATCCGTTTTGAGCAACCACGGAGATCTCTCCCGAATTGGCTCCCCAAATGACAGTTACCTCTTCGGTTCCCTGTCCGGCTGTGATGTTTGCGTCGGCCGGAACCGTCCATTCATACGATAATGCACCGGTTATAATGGCCACGCTGAAAATTGATTCGATCCCGGTACATCCCAAATCAGGACCCAGGATTGCGCCGGGCGCCGGAAGAACGGCAGATACAGTAACATTCAATGCACTTGGGGGACTGTTGCCACAATCGTTTCCAACAATTACTGAAACAACGCCGGAAGTCATACCCCAGAGTACTTCTATGGTAGGTGAGTTCTGTCCCGTAACGATGGTAGCGTTGTCGGGAACTGTCCATGAATAGGCGGTTGCTCCGGTCATTGGCTCAATCTGATAGGTCGCCGTTGAATCTTTACATATGCTGGCAGGTCCGGTAATGGCTCCCGGTGATGGCGGGGCTGTATTTACGGTAACAACGACACTGTCAATGGCAGTATTTGAAACATTATCCGTTGCAGTTACAACGTAATTTGTAGTTGCAGTCGGGGTTGCGACAGGATTAGCAATGTTTGGGTTACTCAAACCTGTTGTCGGTGTCCACGAATACGAGTAAGGAGATGTTCCCCCAACAACCGATGCTCCCAGTTGCGATGTCATGCCGGAACAAATAGTACCCGGATCGGCGGATGCGTTCACAAAGAATCCACTGCCTGATTCGATCTTCAGAACGGCTGTACGGCGGTGGACCGGGGTACCATTGGGGCCCTTGCCCTCGAATGTAGCTGTGTAATTGCCTGCAGGAACAGATCCGGTTACAGTTACCTTAACTGGTAATGTTCCGGGGAAGGAGGTGATTTCGGTTCCGCTGGGATAGGAAAATGCAATTGTTCCGGTAGTGGGTACAGGGAATATGGTTGCTGATACAAGGACTGTATCACTGTATGCTTTCACGCTTGGGATTTCTACATTAAACGTAGATTCATCCAGGGGTGTGTAAAGTGTGTCACCTGTTTTATCAAGAGCCATGGCGAAATCGGGGAAGTAAGCAGTCATGCTCAGGAAGTTTCCATTCCGGAAATCGGCCCAGGAGGACATCGATGTCTTTGGGTTAGAAACCATTCCGCCGTAGTCGCCCTGGTAGCGTGGGGTTCCCCCGCCACCACAGGTAGTACAGTTGATTTTCATCTTTTTATTGGAAACCGGATGGTTTGTAACAAAAGTGGCTCCGCCGTCATCAGAATAGGAGGCATAAATCAGTGCACTGTCTGATGTTGGGGTATCCCGGGTATCCATCCAGTTAATATAAAGACGTCCGGTCTCTTTTTCGCACCAGATTGCCGGATGCCATTGGTTGTGTTGTGTGGTGTTGGCATCGTCGTTCACACGAACAGCTGCCGACCACGTGGCCCCTTCATCATCAGAATAACGGGTCCAGATATCGGGTTTGTTCCCGTTGCCCGGAGGGTCGTTGGAGGCATAAACACAATAGAGCCTTCCCCGGTGGGCACCATAGCTATTGTCGGCTGCAATGAAAGGATAGGGGCGGGTTCTCATGTTCTGAACCGAATTACGTCCGTTGACATTGGTACCTACATAACCGGAAAAGAATTGGCTCGACATATTGGAGAATGTAGCTCCCCCATCAAGTGAACGGTAAAATGTATAGTTAGAAGCAAAGGCACTGCCACCGTTGGTAACCACGTAAACGGCTCCACCCTGAATATTCTGGTGAGGGCCAACAGCGACCATCATACCAGGTAAACTTTGGGTGGATGGCTGGAAAGTCGTTGACCAGGTTAGACCATGGTCCATGCTGCGGGCGAAATTTCCCCCACCGTTTCTGGTCATGGTCGTGTAAACATAGTTTGCATATGGTCCGGCGGTTTGGTCAGCTGCCATCCAGTTCTTGTCCACTCCTGCAATCGCAGTTACTGCCGTGCTCCATGTTGCTCCGTTATCGGTAGAAACGACAACTTTACAACCCTGGATGTTTCCATACATATTTTCGTAATAGAGGTTTCCAACACTGTCGTATGTTTGAACAGGGTCACCCTGAACAGAAACCCCAAAGCTTGGGTTGTTTATTGCCCATACAACGCCGTCTTCTGTATGGTGCGTTCCGTTGGTATTGAAGGCAGCAAAATACCATGACGGCATGGCCGGGTTTTCTGCAATGTTTCCTTCGGCAAAATCAACACCCAGGCTGAAATTATCGTAATCGCCAATCGTAACAACAGACGACAGCGGTGCATCAGTCTGTTGTTGTGATTGTTGCAATAGTTCAAGTGGAATCCGGTCGAAATTTGGATCATCCCACGATTCAACGTCCTGGGCGATTATTCCAATAGGAATAAATAAAAACATCCATGCTGCTACGACACAGAGTTTTACAAAATAGTTTGTTTGTTTCATGATGGTTGGGTCTATTTACTACTTAGATTAAATTAATTCAAAAATATACGACAAAGATACAAAAACCAAAATAAATACATATATTGTAACCTGTTTTCGATCAATACGTCTAATCGCCGGATGAAAAACCATGACGATAATTTCTATATTGATCTGGTGCTGGGTGGTGACAGTTCCGCTTTTGCCGGATTGGTTGCCAGGCATAAGAACATGGTGTTCTCCATTGTGTTGAAGATCTTACAAAACCGTGAAGACGCCGAGGAGATTGCCCAGGATGTGTTTCTGAAAGCCTTTGAATCACTTGGCTCGTTTGAGAAAAAGTCAAAATTCTCCACCTGGCTGTACCGGATAGCCTACAATGCGGCTATTACAAAAACACGGAAAAAACGGGTAGAGTTTGTTGGTATCGACGATCGGATCATTTCCAACTATACTGAGGATGAGATTCAGGAGCATGTTGGCCGGTTTGATGCAGACGAGCAGAAGAGAATCATTGACAAGGCCCTGAAACGGCTTCCGGAAGAGGACAACCTGTTGATAACGCTTTTTTACAAAGCAGAAAACTCGGTAGAAGAGATCAGTGCGATTACCCGGCTGACTGAATCAAACGTCAAGGTTCGGCTACACCGGATCAGAAAGAAATTGTATGGAGAGATCTCGGAGATGATGAATTGCCGGATGGCTGTTTAGCATATATGTGTAATTTTGTACCATTATGAAACAAAGAGAAGAAGTGCAGGATGATTTTTTAAAAGACCTGATGAAAAAGACTTCATTGGAGTCGCCTTCCGATGATTTTACAAAGAACATCATGGGCAGGGTTGAGACGATGCCTGTTTATCAGCCACAAAAAAAACAGTTCTTTTTATTTATAAAATCTGCATTGCCGTGGATTATTATTGTGGTTGCTTTTGTACTCTTTTTCCTTTTTTATGATCTGCCCTACGGGAAATATCTACCAGGGGGCCCATTTCTGCAGGACGTACTACTACCAACTTTCAGCAGTTTCTTTTCGTCCTTTAAAGAACTGGCTAGTAGTAAGTTTTACTCTATCGCCCTGGTTGTTTTAGTCTGCGGGGGGGGGCTGTTTAGTTTAGAGCGGCTGGTCAGTCACAGGATCTCGGCAAATCGTCACTATCTTATTTAGATGATTCCGGAAGAAATCATTACAAGTCTAAAAACCCATTTATCCATATACTCCGACAAGCCCCTTGCTGGCGGAGATATTAACCAAGTCTACCGCATTGATACCTCTGCGGGAACCTTTTGTCTTAAAGTGAATTATTCGGATCGGTTTCCGGGAATGTTTGAAAAAGAGGCTCAAGGCCTTTCTCTGCTGGAAAGAGCAGGTGAAATTCGTGTTCCTTCTGTCGTTGAAGTTATCACCGGGAAGCAATATTCTGCTCTGTTGCTGGAGTATATTGCCGAGGCCAGGCCAGTAACAGATTACATGTTTCGTTTTGGAGCTTCCCTGGCTCGGCTTCATGACCATTCTGAGGTATTTTATGGCCTTGATGTGGACAACTATATGGGCTCTCTGCCACAATCTAACAGAAAGTCGAACAGTTGGATTGATTTTTTCAGAGAAGAACGCCTTGAAAAGCAAGTCCGGCTGGCAAGAGATTCAGGCCGTCTGAATGACGATATCAACAATATGTTTTCTCGTCTCTTTTCCCGGCTTGACAAGCTCCTGGTTGTTGAGAAATCTTCGTTGCTTCATGGAGATCTGTGGGGGGGTAATTTCATGATTTCAGAAACCGGGGATGCCTGTCTAATAGACCCGGCTGTCTATTATGGAAACAGAGAGGTAGATCTGGCCATGACGACCCTTTTTGGTGGGTTTTCCCCAGAATTTTACACGGGCTATGAGTCCCAAACAAAACTGGATTCGGGATGGAGGGATCGACTTGAACTATATAATCTCTATCCTCTTCTTGTGCATGTGAATCTGTTTGGTACCGGGTATTTAGGGTCCGTCAGGAAAATCTTGCAGAAATTCAGTTAATCGGCATGTTGTTCCTGCCACAACTCTTTAAAACTTTTCTGGGCGATCTTGGGCAGCATTCTCCGGGGGCCCCACAAGTTTTTACCGAACCGCCTCACAATGCTGTTTTTAATGGATGATCCGGGTTTGTCAAGGACCCATCTGTGAAGCATGGCATATTTCCAGCCCCAAACCATCCTGCGCCACATAAAACTGGTGTATTTCCTGGTAACAGCATCTCTTCTGTTATATAAAAGGAGCTCGTGAAGAGGAATTTTAACAGGACAGACTTCTGTGCATTTTCCACACAGCGAAGAGGCAAAACTAAGGTGGTTGTAATCCCTCATCCCCATAAAATGTGGTGAAATGACCGAACCAATGGGACCCGAATAAACCGTTCCGTATGTATGTCCTCCGATACTCTTGTAGACCGGGCATTCATTCAGGCAGGCGCCACAGCGGATACAGGAAAGGGCTTTGCGTTGCTCGGGGTATTTCAACATATCGGTCCTTTTGTTGTCAACAAGTACCACATACATCTCTTCCGGTCCGTCGGCTTCTTCCGATTTCTTGGGACCAAACAACACGTTGTTGTAAACGGTCATTCGTTGTCCGGTTCCATGTGTAGCAAGTAGTGGATAAAACAGATCCAAATCTTCGAGGGATGGTATCAGTTTTTCAATTCCGGTAACAACGATATGAATTCTGGGAAAAGAGAAGGTGAGGATGCCGTTTCCTTCGTTTTCGGTCAGGGCAACAGCCCCGACATCCGCTATCAGAAAATTGGCTCCCGTGATTCCAACATCAGCACGAATGAATTCACTCCGGAGCTTCTCCCGAACGAATTTTGTGATCTCTTCGGGAGGGGAGTTTTCGGGAAGCCCAAACTTCTTGTGAAAAAGCTCCGAAACATCCTCTTTGGATTTATGCATCGCCGGAGTAACAATGTGATATGGTTTCTCTCCATCAAGCTGAACGATGTATTCACCTAGGTCTGTTTCAAAAACTTCCCGTTTATTCTTTTCCAGAAAATCATTGATTTCCAGCTCTTCGGAAACCATCGTCTTTTGTTTTACAATGACCTTCGCCTTTGCCTTCTTGATGATTTGAAGGATCTCTTTCTGGGCGTCCCGTCCGCTATCAGCCCAGATTACCTTTCCACCGCGCTTTTCAAAATTCTTCTGGAACTCAATCAGGTAGGTGTCAAGCTTGTTGATGACCTTTCCTTTAATGTTGGCTGCCCTTCGCTTAGCCAGCTCGAGATCGCGGTAATGACTTTTACCCGCAAGCACAGCCTGGTCATACTTACCAATGTTAAAATCCAGCCGTTTCCTGTGCTCATGATCAAAGGATTTCAGGGTTGCTTTTTCAAGAAACTGATGGGCCGCTGAACTCATATCAATACTATTGAATTGTTTCTGATATCTTTTTAACCCTCTCCTCGTGCCTGCCTCCTTCAAAATCGGTGGTCAGGAAAAGATGCACCATATCAGCTGCAAGAACATTGGAAACAAATCTGGCCGGTATGGAGATGATGTTTGCATCATTATGTTGCCTGGCCAGTTTGACGATTTCTTCTTCCCAGCAAAGGGCTGCCCTTACATGCGGGTACTTGTTTGCTACCATTGCCACCCCGTTGCCGCTTCCGCAAATGATAACCCCACGGCCATACTCTCCGTGTTCAACCGCATTTGCCAAAGGATGAATCGGATCGGGATAATCCATTCTCTCTTCAGAAAAGGTCCCAAAATCTTTTACCTCATATCCCCAGCCAACCAATATCTTTATGAGGTATTCTTTCATTAAAAATCCGGCATGATCACTTCCTATAGCAATAATTTCAAGAGGTTTGGCCATTGTTGATAGTTTTATCGCAAAGGTAGCTAATATGACTTCAAGATACCCTGAAAACCACAATTTTAAATTTTAAACATAAAAATGTTGACAACTGATTAACTTTGTTATCAAATTCTGATAAAAACTCCCTTTCGGACGAAATGATTGACATCAGACATTTATCCCTGAAGTTATCAAATGTTATCAAAGACTTTTAACAATTTCAAGAGGCCGTAAAAACCTCTTTTTATAAACAAACATAAACGTTCTCTTTGTTGTTAAATTAATTAATTTATTATAATTCAGTAATTTATAAAATATTACTTGTGAATAAGCTGTTGATTACTCTATAGTAATGAACATACCAAACTTTTGGTAAAAAATCTTTCAACCAAATGAACACCTACTATAAATAACAATAAAATAAAGAGACTTTTTTATTATAATTAATATGTAATTTTCTAAAGAAAAATTAATTGATGAGATCAACGGTCTGCGAAGGAAAAAACATGCCGTAATTCTAGCTCATTTTTATCAGGTACCTGAAATTCAAGATATTGCTGATTTTATTGGAGACAGCCTTGCTCTGGCGCAAAATGCCTATCAAACAAATGCAGACATCATTCTGTTTGCCGGAGTCCATTTCATGGCTGAGACGGCTAAAATACTGAATCCTTCGAAAAAGGTGATTATTCCGGATCTGGAAGCAGGATGTTCCCTGGCCGATTCATGTCCGCCCCGCGAATTCAAAGCCTTTAAAGAGAGATATCCGGATCACATAGTTATTTCATATATCAACTGTTCAGCTGAAATAAAAGCATTATCAGATATCATATGTACCTCCAGTAATGCTGTGAAAATCGTTGAGTCAATCCCAACGAATCAAAAGATCATTTTCGCTCCTGATAAAAATCTGGGCAATTACGTGAATCATATGACAGGACGAAATATGGTATTATGGAACGGATCGTGCGAAGTACATGATATCATCTCTACGGAAGCCGTTATCAATCTAAAAAATGAGCATCCGGATGCCAAACTGATTGCTCATCCGGAGTGTAAGGCTATTATACTGGAGATGGCTGATTTTATTGGATCTACAACCAGTTTATTGAATTTTTCTCAAACCGATTCATCAAAAAAATTCATTGTTGCCACAGAAACAGGAATTTTGCATGCCATGAAGAAGGCTTCGCCGGATAAGGAATTTTTAATTGTGCCTACAGACGAGACCTGCTCCTGCAATGATTGTCCTTTCATGAAAAAAAACACCCTTGAAAAAATTTACCTGGCCCTGAAAGACGAGAAGCCTGAAATTTTATTGGATGAAAATTTGATAGAAAAGGCTAAGAAACCAATTCTTAGGATGTTGGAGTTATCTAAATAGGTGATTGAGATTATGCACTATTGTTTGTTGCTATTCATTTTGTCTGTATTTGTTGTTCCGGCATCCGGACAGGATACGATTGACAGCAAAGGGCTTCAGCAGTTTTTTTATCAAAACGGAAAGTTAGCCAGTGAAGGAACCATGAGAGATGGACAACCCGACGGGTACTGGAAATCTTATTATGAAACCGGGATATTAAAATCGGAAGGCAACAGGAATGATTTCAAGCTGGACAGTATTTGGAAATTCTATAACACTGACGGCAAACTGGTTCTGGAGATTACATATCAGGATGGAAAACGAAACGGGCAAAAGACATCATGGCTGGACCGTGAAACTATCAAAGAACAGTATATCAATGATATAAAGGAGGGATATACAGAATATTTTCATCCCGACGGATGGAAAAAACGGGAGGTCCCTTATGTCAAAGGTCTCGAACAGGGAATAGGAAAAGAGTTCAATGAAGCGGGGGATATCATAACCATTACCGAATACAAAAAGGGGTTTATTGTCGAGCGACTGAAGATCAACAGGAAAGATAAGTATAACAGGAAACAGAGCCGGTGGATGACCTTCTGGGATAACGGAAAGATCAAGACCGAAGGAACCTACAGGAACGACATGAAAAACGGATACTTCAAGGAGTATTCGGAAAAAGGTGATTTGACCAGGATCACAAAATACATCGATGATGTTATTCAGCCCGAAGCGGTTGAAATACAGAAGTTAGAGGTAGAAAAAGAGTATTACGCAGATGGAAAAGTAAAATCCGCTAGGCTCTATCGAAACGGAATCCTGGAGGGCACAAGCATTGAGTATTCTCAGGAGGGCGTGATCGTTGCAGCTATGGAATACAGAAACGGATTGCTTGCAGGAGAAGGACTTGTGCTGGAAGACGGAAGCCGGAACGGTTACTGGAAAGAATATTATCCGGGAGGACCTTTAAAGGCTGAGGGTAATTATGAAAATGGGATAAAAACAGGTCCGTGGAAGTATTACCACATGAATGGAAAAACAGAACAGTCGGGCGTGTATAATAAACAGGGAATGCCCGAAGGTATATGGAGATGGTATTTCGATTCGGGACAACTGTTGCGCGAGGAGAACTATTACCGCGGGAAAAAAGACGGACTTACCGAAGAGTACGCTGAAGATGGTACCATCATCGAACGGGGAGACTATCTGGAAGGTTTGGAAGACGGCCCCTGGTTCCAGCAGATCGGCGATTTCTATCAGCGGGGAAGTTACAGGGACGGCCTTCGGACAGGAACATGGGTCTCCTATCAGCTCATCAAAAGTGAATCAGGAACAGACAGCCTGACCCTTTTCAAAGGAAATTTTTTAGACGACCTGCCCGACGCAAAACACACCTACTACTGGGACAATGGAAAAGTGCGCGACGAAGGAAGTTACGTGGCAGGACAAAAAGAGGGAGACTGGATAAAGTACAATTACGACGGAACACTATTTTTGATCATCACCTACAGGAACGGGATTGAGACCCGCTATGACGGTGTAAAAATTAATCCACCATACGAACCGGAAGAATGAAAGAGCGAAAACCATCCCAAAAACCGATCAGAAAAAGAGCCACTGAAGCGGAACCCGACCAGATCAGAATAAATAAATACATTGCCAATGCCGGCGTTTGTTCAAGACGGGAGGCTGACGCGCTGATCAAATCGGGCGCCGTTATGGTAAACGGGAAAGTGGTCACGGAACTGGGCACGAAAATATCACTTACCGACAAGGTGCAGTTTGGCAATCAGACGCTAAGCCTGGAAAAGAACCGCTATATCCTGATGAATAAACCCAAAGCGTTTATTACCACCGTATCTGATCCGCAAAACAGAAATACCGTCATGTCACTGATCAAGGATGCATGTCCCGAGCGTGTTTACCCGGTAGGGCGCCTTGACAGGAATACAACCGGGCTGCTGCTGTTTACCAACGATGGTGAAATCGCAAAAAAGCTGACCCACCCCCGCTACGGAATCAAAAAGATCTACCATGTTGTTTTGGACAAACCATTGACAAAAGGTGACCTGCAAAAGATTGCCGAAGGAGTAGAGCTTGACGATGGTTTTATCAAAGTCGACAGCATCGAATTTATCACCGACGCGAAGGATAAAAAGGAGATTGGCGTGGAGCTTCATTCAGGAAAAAACAGGGTAGTTCGCAGGATCTTTGAAAAATTCGATTACAAGGTGGAAAAACTGGATCGTGTCTATTTTGCCGGCCTGACAAAGAAAAATCTTCCCCGGGGAAAATGGCGTTTTCTGGAAGAGAAAGAAATCAATATGTTGAAAATGATCAGTTCAAGAAAATGAGAAAATCAACAACGATATTCATTGTTGAGGATGAAATGCTGATAGCGGCCTGCCTGAAAGACCAGCTTCAGGAATCGGGATTTGAAATCCTGGGCAGCTCCGCCAGAGGGGAAAAGAGTATCCAGGAGATCCAGAAACTCAAAGAAGAGGGCAACGAACCCGACATCGTTCTGATGGATATCAACCTGAGGGGTACTATGGATGGGATTGAGACCGCCCGCCTGTTAACGGAACAGTTTCAATGCGGGATCATTTTCCTTACCGGCCAGAGCTCCAGAGAAGTTTATGAGCGTTCGTTTTTTATCAAACCCTTTGGCTATGTGCTGAAACCCTATGATCTGGAACAGATGGTCATGACCATTGAAATTGCCTCTTACCAGCGGAAGCTGGAGATCGAAAACAAAGAGATCAGGAGCAAGCTGGAAGCGCTTCTGAAGGAAAAGATCAAAGAAAATAGTGACGTCCTTCAGCTATACGATTCAGTGATCGAAAATTCACTCCTGGGCGTCCTGGTATACCAGGACGGACGCGGTGTATTTGCCAACGATGCAATGACAGAAATACTAGGATATACAATTGAAGAAATTTATGCATTATCGCCTAACGAACTTGTCAAATTACTACACCCGGATGACCAGGAAAGACTTCTTGATATTGCAAGAAGACGACTTGAAGGCGAAGAGATCAAACAACATACCGTATTTAGAATCATCCGGAAAAATGGAGAGATTCGATGGATGAAAACGTTTGTTAAAAAGATACAGTATTGTGATAAACCTGCACTTCATCAAAGCTATCTGGATATTACCGAATTTGTGAATTTTAACCCTTAAACAAATCCATACACGACATGAAAAAATATGGCTTAATTATTCTGATTCAACTAATTGCAGCTACCTCGATGGCAAGCGATCCCATCAAGGAATTGATACGGACCGCAGGAGATGCCACCACATTTCCGAAAGACAACCTGCTGGTTGTTTTTGACAGCACCCTCACAGATGTTCAGGAGAGCGGGCTAACCTATGTTACAAACCATGTGTTGTACAAAGTTCTTACAACTGACGGAGCAAAGGATCTGAGCGTACTGATCTTCGGATACGACCCCCAGTCGGCTTTCGTGGAAATACAGAAAGCGACCGTATATAAAAACAATGGCGAGGTCATCAACCTGGACCTGAATTCAGTCATGGATTACCCGGCACCCGCGAGGGCTATCTATTGGGGGGCCAGGGAAAAAATGATCGGTATTGGACGACTGGAACCCGGGGATGCCCTGGAGGTTGTGATGTTCAGAAAGGGTTTTACCTATGCATTGTTGCAGCAGGATGATGATGAAAGATACATTCCCCCCATGCGCGGACACTTCTATGATATTGTGGAGTTTTTCAGCGAAAATCCGGTGAACCTGAAGGTTTATCGCGTCATGGTGCCGAAAGAGAAAAAACTTCAATTTGAGTTCTATAACGGGGAAGTCCAGGTATCAGGATGGCTTCAGGGTGAAAAATTTGTCTACACGTTTTCCAAAACCGACATGCGGCCCCTGAAGCGGGAATCAAGAATGGTTGCGCTTTCCGACGTGGCCCCCAAATTGCTTCTCTCCACCAGCCCCGACTGGTTTGCCAAATCCACCTGGTTTTTTGGAGTCAATGAAGACTTTAAAAGTTTTGAGTTTACGCCCGAAATCAAGAAAAAAGTTGACGAGATTTTAAAAAATGCAAAAACCGAGATCGATTCAATTTCACTGTTAACCCACTGGTGTGCCGATGAAATACGATATTCGGGGATCTCTATGGGAGAAGGCGAAGGATTCACGCTCCACACGGGCGACATGACGTTTACCGACCGTTGTGGTGTTTGCAAAGACAAAGCAGGTATGCTGATTACCATGCTGCGGGCTGCCGGTTTTGAGTCCTACCCGGCAATGACGATGGCCGGATCCCGAATCGATTACATACCGGCCGACCAGTTCAACCACTGTGTTACAGTGGTGAAAAGAAAAAACGGAACCTACCAGCTGCTTGATCCTACCTGGGTGCCTTTTTTACGGGAACTATGGTCCAGCGCCGAACAACAGCAGCAATACCTGATGGGGGTTCCGGAGGGAGCCGATCTTGGAACAACACCGCTGTCCTCTCCTGAAAATCACTACATCAGGGTGACGTCAAATTCCGAACTCATGGCCAACGGAACCCTGAAAGGGACCCTTACCATCACCGCTGAAGGACAGTCTGATGGCTCGGTAAGGGGTTATTTCAAAAATTCGAACAAAACCCAATGGGATCGTAACATCGAACATGAATTTCAACGGATCCATCCCAGAGCAACCATCACCAGCCTCGATTATGGCGATCCGATGGATTACCTTTCTGGCCCCGTAAGCATTGTGATTGGCTTTGAGATTCCGGATTACGCCATGGTGTCGGGAAGCAGGCTCTTTTTCAAACCCCTGATGGCATCACAGCTTTTCCGGTCGGCACAGTCGCACCTCTACTTTGATACTGACCTGGATGCACGCGAATTTGCGTTTCGCGACAGGTGCTCCCGCGAGGTGGAGGTGAATGAAGCCATTCACATTCCCTCCCTCTCGAAAGCCGTCAGAATACCCGCAGCGGCCAATCATCAGGGAAACGTTGCCTCCATTGCAGGAGGATATAGCTTAAACGGAGAAACACTGGATTTTAGCGAGAAAATCTCCCTTGGAAAACGAATATACGATGCCGGCGAATGGCCCCAGTTTAAAGCCGTGGTTGAAGCACAAAACCGATTTGCCGAAGAGATGGTTGTTGTAGAACTAAAGAGTGAGTAACAGATCCAATAAATTCATTATGAAACATTTGAAAAGAATATTGATGTTTGCACTGGTGTTCAGCCCGCTTGCAAAAGTTGTCGCACAGGATGAAAACTATGATGCCGTATATCTTTCGTTGACAAAAGAATATACCCTGAATGCCGACGGAACAATTGACTACCGGTGCACCAAGACGCTGAAACTGCAAAATTACCGCTCTTTCCACCGGCTGTTTGGCGAGACATTCATTGTGTATAATCCCGACTTTCAGGAGCTGAAAGTGAACCAGGCCTACACCATCATGGCAGATGGGAAAAAGGTAGTTGCTCCTGAAAATGCGTTCAATGAAGTATTGCCGGGATTTGCTGCTCATGCGCCAGCTTTCAACCAGTTGCGCGAGATGGTCGTTACGCATACAGGTCTTGAAATCGGATCTACCATTTTTTTCGACTATCAGATTCATACGGCAAAGGGTTTCTTTCCGGCCTTTATGGGAAGTACCAGGTTGGCGGAAGATCAGCCCGTAAAGTCGATGACAGTGGTTATTAAAACACCGGCAAAGCAGCCTCTCTTTTTTCATCTGTTCAACTCGGCACTGATGCCAAAGGAGACGAATGAAAATGGCTACACGATCTATACATGGACGCAAACCGACATCCCGGCCATAGAAGCTGAAGCATTTCAGAAAGACCCCCTTGGCGATTATCCGGCTCTGATCTTCAGCTCACTCCAAAACTATGAACCATTGGTCGAGTACTTCACCAGCCAGGAGGCGTTTCAATATCAGACCAACCTGGCAATGGATGGGTTTGTTGGCGAATTGGCTTCTGAAAACCAGAAAAAAGCAGACCTGGTCTTCGCTATACAGGAGAGTGTGGTGAAAGATTTCAACCTTTTCGGGGTTCCGGAAGAAGACATCGGCTACAAGATCCGAAAACCCGTTGAGGTATGGAACAGCAACGGAGGAACAGTGGCGGAAAAAGCGGTCATGATGTCGGCGTTGTTAAAACAGGCAGGCATTCGTGCGGATCCTGTCCTCATATTTCCAAAAAACCAATTCAATGTCAATATTGGAAACCTTTCCAATCTTAAGGAGTGGGCGGTAAAAACCGAAATTCCCGGTTTTGGACAAACGTATCTTTCTGTAAAACAAATAAATGCGTTTGATCTGATGATACTTAACCCGGAAGGGGTTTTCATATCTCTCGAACCGGGGAAGTCATTTCTTCTGGCATATCCACCACAAAATAAAGACGCCATCTCCCTTAAGGGTCAATTTGTAATGGATACCGTGTTTCAACTTTCTGGCGAATTGAATGGCAGCCTGTCTGGGGCGGCAATCCCGTTCCTTTCGCTCGCAAGAAGCGAAGACAAACTCAAATCTTACCTTCGTGGCGGGTTGTCGTCGTCCAAATTTTCGTCAATCTCTTTCCCTGAATTGTCTCCCGAAGAATCCAACTTCTCCGGTCATTTAACCAAATCCGAAGCGTTGAAAAAGGATTCTGACATGTACTATTTTGCCCTTCCGTATTTCAGTACCGGATTGGATAGCTGGGAGATAGACCAGAGCTACGATTTCACGATTGCGATTCCCGAAAACCTAACTCTGTATTCGGGAGAGCAAGAGGTGCGTATCACAAACGAAGCAGGTTCATTTCTCTTTCTTGTGAAAGAAAAAGAGAACATGATTCAAGTGCTGAAGGAGATAAATTTTAAAGGGAACAATGGCGGAGCAGAGAGCTATAAGGCACTGAAAGAATTGATGGATTCCTGGTCGCTCTGGAAGACAAACAACCTGATATTCAAGAAGTAACTATTTTGTAATAATTCTCCCCAGCTCTTTGTTGATCTGAATATTGCTGGCTTTCAAATCCCTCAGTTCAGCGAGAAGAATCCCCACCTCTTTCTGGTCGGTGATCTCCCGCATTTCTCTCTGCTTGGCTGTAATCATCTTATCCAGCTTTTTCGCTTTAAACGAAAGCATGGCCGAGAGGACCAGTTCCTTGATATGTTTTGGTTCCTCTTCCACGATGATGCTGTTCTTCTCCCAGTTTTCACTGAGTTCATACTGCGAGACCATCATATCGATTGTGGCATGTGCAATTTCCGGATCCGCATGGAGCTTGAAATAGGTATTATCAGGAACCTCGTCGCGGTCGCGGGCCTCCACGAACTCGTTAAAAATCTTACGGTACAGGTTGTTTTCGAATTCGAGTTCGTCCCTTAGAATATCCACCACAATGAAGTTGGCAACCAGCATAGAAAACTCAATCTCCTTGCCGCTTTCATCCAGCCGCAACAGGGCAATCTCCTCCCGACCGTAAAGAAGCAGCTGCCGGATCAGTTCCCGTTCCTGGTATTCATCAGAGATCAGGTCTATCTCTTCCTGTGATGGCGCAGCGGTCTCTTCCACCCATCCGACATCTTCGGGCTGTTCAATTCCAGGGATATTTTTTTTGATTTTGTTCCGAAGGATCTTCCTTACCTCGTTCATCAGTACCTGTTCGGGAACATTCATCAGAGCCGAACACTCTTTGATGTATAGTGTTCGGCTGATTCCATCGGGAATCAGGCCAATGGTGTTTACAATCTCTTTAACCAGACCCGCTTTTTTGATGGGATCTCCTTTTGTCTCATCAAGCAATAGCCTGGTTTTGAAGAGGATAAAATTATCCGCCTTATTGGTGATGAACTCTTCGACCTCGGTAGGGTGGTGGTTTCTGGCAAAGGAATCGGGATCTTCCCCTTCTGCGAAAAGGACAATCTTCACATCCATTCCCTCTTCCACAATCATGTCGATTCCGCGAAATGATGCTTTGATCCCGGCAGGATCTCTATCATAGAGAATGGTGACCTGTTTGGTATACCGCAGGATCATCCTGATTTGCTCGTGGGTGAGCGAGGTCCCGGAAGAGGCTACCACATTTTCGATTCCCGCCTGATGCAGCGAGATCACATCGGTGTATCCCTCCACCAGGTAGCAGTTGTTTTTCAGGGCAATGGCATTGCGGGCAAAGTAGATTCCGTAAAGGGATTTGCTTTTGTTATAAACCTCTGATTCGGGTGAGTTAACATATTTCGGACGGTTTTTCTCAGAGGTCAGAATCCTTCCCCCGAAACCAATCACCTTTCCGGAAACACCGTGGATCGGAAAGATCACCCTGGAATGAAACCGGTCGTATGCCCGCTCGTCTTTCTGAAGCGTCATCCCGCTTTTCACCAGCACTTCCAGTTTATACCCCTGCTCCCTGGCATGTTTGGTAAATGCATCCCACGTGGAAGGAGAGTAACCCAGCTTAAACTTCCGGATGATGTCATCACGGATTCCCCGCTCTTTCAGGTAGCTAAGCCCAATCGCTTTCCCCTCTTCGGTATCGTGCAGGGTTGTTTCAAAAAAATCCAGGGCAAACTGATTCAGGTTAAAAAGGGCTTCCCGTTCGCTCATCTGCTCTTGCATCTCAGCCGTCTGAACCTCCTCTTCGATCTCTATCTGGTACTTGCCGGCCAGGTATCGAAGCGCTTCCGGATAGCTGAAATGCTCGTGTTCCATCACGAAATTGACACCGTTACCGGCTTTTCCGCAACCAAAACATTTGTAAATACCTTTTACCGGGGATACGGTGAAGGAGGGAGTTTTTTCATTGTGGAAAGGACACAATCCAATCATGTTCACTCCCCGTCGGCGGAGGCTGACAAAGTCACCCACTACCTCTTCAATTCTAAGGGTAGAGATAATGGTATCGATGGTGTCTCTGGAGATCATGAAGGTGAAAATTGCCTGAAGCGAAAATACGAAAAATCGGTAAGCCTTGCTATCAGAATTCTATAACGAAATCTCCCTCCATCCGGTTCTGTCAAGCAGCCAGTGTGATTTGACTCCGCTTTCCTTCAGAACCGATTTGGCTTCCTCGAAACCGAGAGAGAGCTCTTCGGGTTGATGTGCATCCGAAGAAATCGTGACGGGAATCTTCATCGTGCCTATTTCCTTCAGCAGAGCGGCACCCGGAAACAGTGAATCGGACCGCTTTTTATAGAGGCCCCGTGTATTGACCTCTACGACAGCACCCTGTTGCCGTATCAACTCCAGTGTTTCAACAGCCAGATGATGATACCAGGACTCCTCTTCACGGAAGTAGCGGTCGTGATTATGCATTTTGATCTTGTCGAAGTGGCCGATGATGTCAGGTTTTTCCTGCATCACCATCTCCTGAAGCTGTTTCCAGTAAGCGGTCACCGCTTTTCGGATATCTCCACCGAACACATCACGAAGCCCTTTGTCGTAGGTTTTTGTCTGTGGTCCGTCGATGAACCAGAGCAAATCGGGACGATCGTTTTGCACCAGGTGTACCGAGCCGATCATGTAGTCGAAAGGATATTCCTCCCGAAGCTGGCTGAGAGGCACGGTCAGGCCGGGGATGTAGTCGTATTCGAGGCCGAGAAGAATCTGGATCACTGGATGACTGGATGACTGGATGACTGGATGATTGGATGCCGGATGCCGGATGCCGGATGCCTGCAAACTGCCAACTGCAGACTGCTGACTCGCCAATTTTTGAATCGCCTCCACGTAGTCCCTTAATCCCCCTTCGGGGATAGCAAAGGTGTTGGGGAAGGGAACCGGTGAGTGGTCAGAGAAGCCAAGGACCGAAAAACCAAGCCTTTCAGCTTCTTCGATATAGGCTTCCGGAGAGGAGGTGCCGTCACTGAACTCTGTGTGGGTATGGAGATTTCCGAGCATTGAATTTTATAGATGAGGATAGTTGCTTTACCTTGGTGGTTAACTTTTATCAATGATTTTGTAAATTTTATCGGCGCGGCGAAGGAATTCCGGAACCGGGATGGAACAGACCTCACCTTTCTTAGCCTTTTTTACAGGATCAAGATCGACCCTGATCTCCGATATAGTCATTTCGATCACTCCGGTTGTAGGCCCCTGGATGTAAATCCGATCGCCGGATGCCAGATATCCGGATTCGACCTTGATTTCCGCTACATTCAGGTTGGTGAAGTAGTTGGTTACTTTTCCGATATAGACTTTCGACTGCGTGGCAACTGAGCCATGCTGTTCGGCCCAATCGCCCATGGTTTGCCCCAGGTAATAACCATCCCAGAAACCGCGGTTATAAACAGATTTCAACCGGTTCAGCCAGCCTTCTACCAGTTCCTGTGAGTAACTGCCGTCTGAAATAGCGTCAACCGCTTCACGGTAACATTCGATCACCGTTTTCACATATTCAGGACTTCTGCCACGCCCTTCGATCTTTAAAATCGAAACGCCTGCTTTCACAATCTGATCCAAAAACCCGATGGTGCAGAGGTCTTTGGGCGACATGATGTATTCGTTGTCAACCACCAGCTCCACCTCGCCATCGAAATCGGTCACCCGGTATGGTCGCCGGCATAACTGGTAGCAGGCTCCCCGGTTGGCGGAGGAGTTGTACTGATC
Source organism: Bacteroidales bacterium (assembly GCA_014860625.1). Lineage (GTDB taxonomy): Bacteria > Bacteroidota > Bacteroidia > Bacteroidales > FEN-979 > QYOJ01. The sequence goes on from JACZJJ010000017.1 coordinate 20,600, forward strand.
GAGACTCAGGTAACATTTACCCGAAACTGCCATACAGAGGGCTCCGTGGGCAAAAAGTTCGAGCCTGACAAGCTCGCCGGAAGGACCGGTTATTTTCTGTCGCCTGATCGCACGAACGATGGAAGCCACCTGATCGACATTAAGCTCCCTGGCGGTAACCATCACGTCGGCAAACTGCGACCAGTACTTCACAGCCTCCAGGTTGGTAATGTTGGTTTGCGTGGACATGTGTACCGGCATTCCAACAGATCGGGCATACTGAATGACGGCCTGATCGGAAGCGATGATCGCATCGATGCCATTTTTAAGGGCTGAATTCACAATCCGCTTCATCTCTTTCACCTCGGAATCGTAGATCACCGTATTCACCGTAAGATAGGTTCTGACCTGATGTTTTCGGCAGATCCGGGTTATTTTAACCAGGTCGCGAAGGGTGAAGTTGATCGATGAACGAGCCCGCATGTTCAACACCCCGACACCAAAATAGACCGAATCGGCACCTGCCTGAATAGCAGCTGTGAGAGATTCCCATGTTCCAACAGGGGCGGTGATTTCGGGGTTTGACATAAATTCGTTGCAAAAGTACGGAAATTGATTGCTTCAAATGGGTTTAGACATCATCAATCATACGTGGAATAAATATATTTGTTATATTTAACAGTTCAAAAACTACCAGATGGAAGAGCAACAAAAACAACAAATTGAAGATATCCTGGAGAGAGCCACCTTCGCAGCAGCAATCTTTAACCAGTACGATCAGCAGCAGGTAGACCGGATTGTCAAAGCTGTTTACAAAGCAGGATTGAACAATCGGATAAAGCTTGCCAGGATGGCAGCCGAAGAGACCAAAATGGGCAACTGGCAAGATAAGGTGAAGAAAAATGTTGTGGCAACCCAGTATGTTTATGAAAACCTGAAGAACCAGAAGACCGTAGGGATCATTTCAGAGGATGTGCAAACAGGCATCATTGAAATTGCGCAACCGATTGGGCCGATACTGGCTGTCATCCCCGTAACCAATCCCACCTCTACGATCATGTTCAAGATCCTGATTGCGCTAAAATCACGTAACCCTATCATCATTAGTCCGCACAGAAGGGCATCGAAGTGCTCCATTGAAGCGGCCCGGATTTGCTATGAAGCGGCTATGAGTGCCGATGCACCCGAGGATTGCATTCAGTGGTCGACTCACAAGTCGCGCGAAGAGACACAACATCTGATGCAGCACCCTAAGCTGGCGTTGATCCTGGCAACAGGAGGCACCGGACTGGTTCACGAAGCATACAGTTCGGGCACGCCGGCACTGGGAGTAGGTGCAGGGAACGTTCCGGTGTATATAGAGAAATCAGCCGACATCCCTTTTGCAGTTGGGCAACTGATACATTCCAAGACATTTGACAACGGAACCATTTGTGCCAGTGAGCAGGCATTAGTGGTTGAGAAGGAGATAGCAAGTAAGGTAAAGGAAGAGATGAAACGGCAGGGTGCCTATTTCCTGAATCCGGAAGAGACAAAGGCAGTAGAGAAGGTTGCCTGGTTTGCCGGAAGCAAATCGATGAGTCCGGAAGTTGTCGGGCAATCGGTTGAAAAAATTGCCTCCATGGCAGGGATCAGCGTTCCGGAGAACACAAGAATCCTGGTAGCCCCCCTGGAGAAGATAGGAGATGATGAGCCCCTCTCTTCGGAGATATTAGCTCCTATTCTTGCCTTTTACGAAGCGGATGATTTTGATGATGCCATCCGGAAATGCATTGACCTCAACTACCACGGAGGAATCGGACATACTGCGTCTATTTTCTCCTACGATGAAGAGAAAATCCGCAAGTTCGCTATTATGATGAATGCAGGAAGAGTTGTGGTCAACATGCCTTCATCACAGGGAGCCGTGGGGTTTATGTATAATACCCTTGAGCCCTCGCTGACATTGGGTTGTGGTACCTATGGGAAAAATATTACAACCGACAACGTTTCGGCCCGCCATTTGCTTAACATTCAGCGTATTACACGACGACGAATGAATGAACGGATGGTCAATATGGGATTTGACCTCTACTTTGACGAGTCGGTTGATGCCGACACACTTGAAACAGAATTCAACAAGAACTATTAATCCAAACGACGATATGAATCTTTCCATTAAATCATCTGAAGAGGTTATAATCTTTTCTTTATCTGGACGGCTCGACACCATCGCCTCTCTCGAACTTGAGCCTGAAATTGACAAAGGCACTGATGCTGGAAAGCAGATGGAGTTTGATTTTTCGGATGTCAACTATATCTCCTCCACTTTTTTACGTATTTGTCTTAAGAAATACAAAGAGTTGGGAGAAGGGAATTTCTGGATTAAATCCCCGAAGCCGGATATCAAGAAGGTGTTTAAAATTGCCGGACTGGAGAAGTTGGTAAAGGGCTAATGGGCAGTTGGCAGTCTACGGTCCACTATTTCGCTTATTTTAAAAAATTGTTGTCAATATAGTTCTGAAATGCATCTTTAAATTGATCGCTTACCGGGATATAAATGTTATTATCAAATAGAATTCTGTTGCGCTCAATGGTTGTAATCTTCCTAAGGTTAACTATAAAAGAACGATGCACTTGCATGAACTTGTCCATAGGTAAGTGCTCCATAACCTTTTTTATTCCCATAATCGCCATGATAGGTTTTTGACCTTCAAGATGAATACGGATATAATCCCGCATTCCTTCAATGTATTTAATAGTATCAAAATCAATCCGTACAATCTTATAATCGGATTTTATAAATAAAAACTGGTCATTTGTTTGAATAGATGCAGCCTCTTCTTTGTTTGTGAAATACCTCTCTTTTGTTTTATTTACCGATTTTAAAAATTCAGAATACGCTATTGGTTTAACAATGTAATCGGCAGCATCAATCTGAAACCCTTCGACAGCAAATTCGCGATAAGCCGTTATGAAAATAACCTTTGCAGGATTGGTCAATGATTTTAGAAAATCAAGCCCGGAGAGGTCAGGCATATTAATATCAACAAACATTAAATCAACTTGATTTTCCTGAAGGTAATCCAAAGCCTTTATCGCACTGGTAAAACTCTTTTCCAACTTAAGAAACGGGGTTTTATCGATGTAGTCTATTAATTGTTTCAGAGCCAGAGGTTCGTCATCGATGGCAATGCATGTTATCATAAAGGTATGGTTAATTTTACAGTAAAAATTTTCTCTGGTAACTGATCGATTGACAATTCGTAGCTACTCCCATAAATCAAATTCAGCCTGTTGCGGGCATTGAGGTTTCCTATGCCCGAATTATTGCTTTTCACTTTTTCAACGTGGGTTGAGTTTTTGATTTCAAAATTCATTTTATCTTCTGAAAAACGAAAAGAAATATGTACGAATGAATAATCTTCGTAACTGATTCCATGTTTAAAAGCATTCTCGATAAATGATATGGTTAACAGGGGTGGGATTGAAACAGAAGGTAATTCTTCCGGAATATCCAGGTCAATATTAACATCTTCTGTGAACCTGATCCGCATAAGCTCAACAAAATTTTTTATAAAAGCCATTTCCTTTTGCACTGATATTTTTTCTGATTGCGATTCATAGAGCATATATCCCATTAGTTGAGATAACTTAATAATAGCTTCTTTTGCTTCTTGAGAATTTAAGTCGACCAAGGCATGGATATTATTAAGGGTATTCATAAAGAAATGCGGACTGATCTGCTGCCTCAGAAAGGAGAGCTCCGACTGAAGGTACATTTTCTGTTGCTTTTCATTGTTTTGATCATCTTCCTGTTGTTTAAAAACAAATTTAATCGCCGTATTGAATCCTACCACTAAAAATGAAATCAGCATTTGCTCAACCAATTGTCTCCAAATTTGTGGATTCCCTAAACCATAGCCATAAGGTGCAGGCCGATCAGGCCATGGCGGAAGAACAGCATTCGGATGATTTCCGAAAGGTGGTGGTTGAGGAGGAGGAGGTGCATTCGGTGATAAATAATCCAGGAAGGGCTTTAAATACTCGAAAAGAAGAGCAATCCCGACAATTGACATGGAAATAAATGCTAGGTATAGAAGGGTTTTCCTTCGAAATAATAACCTTGGAACTAATAAACTGTTGTTTACAAAAAATACAAGCAGAAATGGCAGCACACGAAACCATTCTATGACCAGCCTTGACCAGGAAAAGTTGTCATTTCCACGTAATATAAACACTGGTATCAAGCCAACAATAAGCCAGATTAACAGATAGAGAAAATTTTCGCTCCTTTTCATTCCTGACAAAGTTATTTATTTTTAGAGGTATGGTTAAAAGATCAGATAATAACTCACTACTACAACATAATCCGTTTCAGGGTTTACAGCGTTGTATTCGCGGCTGAAAAGGTAGTGCAGGTCGATCATATGCCTCCTGTTGAATGTATATTCGATTCCTGCACAAAGCCTGAGCTGGTCGAATGATTGCACGGCTGCTTCACCCATGCGAAAAAATGCTTCCGCATAAACATACGGTTCAAATTTTTTCTGAAGATCATATTTTACCGTTAGCTTTGTTCGTATGTGGCTTTTTGGAATCGTAGACTTTTCAGATGAAAACGGCTCCGCATATCGTGACTGGTAACGCAACCGCAAGGTAAGACCAACCGGTTTGAACTTCTCCCTGTAAAATCCTTCAGCGTACCAGCTGTGATATTTTTTGTAGGTGTCATCCAGCCTTCGTTTGAGTACAAACCGATAAGATGCACCAGCTTTGAACTTCTTCCAGAAACGATAGCTGATGCCAATATCGCTGTAGAGGGTACCGACTTCGGTAATGTTTTCATCCATCTTGATCTCTTCGGTAAATAGTACCGACAACGCTGGGGTCAGCTTTTTCTCCAGGTCTACGCTCATCCAAAGCTGGGCGTCATTCACCTGCGAACGGAGGCCGTTCCCCACCAGTATCAGAATAAATAAAAGAAGTAACCCTGGTCTTTTATTTATCATAATAATAAACTTTAATCCTTGCTGAGTCCTTCAGAAAATCGACCTTCCCGATCACTATCCGGTGAATGTTCAGTCCCGTCCTATTCCTGAGGTCTTCGATCAACTCCGGATGCCTGTCGGGCTTTATCATGTCGATGTTCTCGTACTGAATCCTTTTAATGTGTTCTCCTTTGATGATCACGTTTCCGTCAAGCAGAAAGGTACACGTGAGGATGATGGCATGAATGATCGCCAGTTCATAATAATCAAGCTGGATGGCGCTGAGGACCCCCATGGCGATGAATATGAAGAGATAGGTGAGATCCTTTATTGAAAGGCTTAGTGTGCGGTATCTCAGCATGGAAAATACGGCGAACAATCCGAAAGCCGCCCCCACCGAGAGTTTTACATATTTCAGCACAAAGGTCAGCAGGAAGATCACCAGGTTGAAGATGATGAAAGTAAAGATGTAATCGAGTTTTCTGTAATTGGGATAATAAATGAGCAGGATAATCAGTGCAACATTCAGAAGATTGATGCCCAGGCTAATGAGAAATTTCTCATTTATTTCCAGAACCTTTTTCTCTTTTTTCTTCTCCTTTTCATCGCTTAAATTTGTGTCGTCCATCTCTGCCATTATAGTGTCGACCTCCTGCGGGATGCATAATTTGACTGGCATGGCCAGGAGCAATAGCAGGAAAAACATCGTGAGTTGCTTAGTAGTTATCATGATTCAGTTTATTAATGTGAAGAAGTTTCTGTTTGAAGTTGTTTTGTTTGATATGGCTGTTTAGTGTGATGATTCCGAGGCAATATTTACTGATTCTGCTGCCGGGGATATGCTCCTTATGAAGGATACCTGAAATGATCGAAGATGACATCCGGTCCTGTTTTACCTCCGCAATCGCAACACCGGGATAGGTAACTTCCCTGGTTCCGATTTTAAATGTCAGTCCGGTATCGATGGTTACCCGCTCATTCATTGCATGGTTAACCAGCGTTATCCGTGAAAAATTTACCCAGAGCGCGGGCTGAAGCATGGCCGGGGTGAGTTTTGTATGAGAAATAAGCAACCGTTCTTGTTTGCCCGAGATCTCTTCCTGCGGGCCTTTTTGCTTGTTCCTTTCCTTGAACGTCCTGCTTTTATTATTTTTGAACTTGATCTCGAAGTAGCAGATCCCTGAATCGACATACTTGCGGCTGCGAACTTTGAACCGGTTGAGTCGTTTATTGTGGTGGTTCAGGTACAACCGGTGTTCCGGCGTGTCAAAATAAAGTGTCTCATAACGTTGAAGCCTCACCTGGTTTATCTCCAGGATATAATAGGATGGATAAAGCTGGCCTAGGATGCAGGGCAATTTAGAAGACTTAAAAACGAATTTTGAATCCATCCGGTTAAGCAGAGTCACCTCATCCATTTTTTCGAGCGAGATGGGTTCAAACAAAGCAATCAGTTCATCAATAGTAGACATATTCCCACGTTTTCGACTTGTCCTTCTTTTGTGATCCGGAAGTCGTAGTTTTCCCGGTCTTCAGGTTTTTTGAATTATAGGTGTAAACAGTTTTTTTTATGAAGCTTCCGGAGGCATCCGTCTCCGTTTCGGAAATTTTATTTCCGTTCGCATCATAGCTGAAAGCAGACTTCTTCTGAATCTCTCCACCGCTATTGTATTCTATCTCCTCGATTTTATCTTTCAAGGCATTGTAGCGGTAGGTCCATTTGATATCCCTCTTTTTACCGGCATCAAATTCACTTCCAGCAGTTTTATTACCATAACTGTCAAAAACAGCAGTTTTCCTGGCCGAAATGCTTCCATCAGGTGCATAATCGATTTTCACCAGCGTTCGGCCCGATTTATCAAATTCCTCATAGGAGGTTTTGTAAATGGTGACTTTCCCGTCAACCATGGTAGTTTCCCATTCGGTGGTTGATTTGATCTTGTTTTTCACGCATTCTTTCTTGCTTTGGCAAGGTGCCGCGATCCCAATCAGGAGGGCAAGTACAAGGATGATTGTTCGGTTCATAGGATTTTAATTAAAGATAAATAGATCAGGGACTTCAATATCTTGCTTTTTATTTGGCACCTCCACTTCCATAATGACAGGGATCAAGGCATTGGTTTGCAGCGTCGAGTCCTTGGATAATGCATACACTTTGTAAGAACCCGGACGCAGGTATTTGAACTCCCAGGTTCCGTCGTAGCTGGTTTGAATACGGTCGCCATAATCGCGGTCATCGCCATAAATGAGGTACACCCAAACTTCGGGACCATAATAGGTTTCCTGGAGGACAGTAAAAGTTGCGTTATACTCCTTTACCATTACTTTCCCGTAGATGGTTGATTTGCCGCCTGAACCTGGTTCTTTTTCACAGGAGATCATCAGCATGGGGATGGTCAGAAGCAATAACAGGCTGAGGGTGATGAGTCGTTTTAACTTTGTGGTCATAAGGATGTAATTATTTTTGGTTTTATTTTTTCGCCGGAGCATGTCAATCAAACAAATTCAGGTTAATAAATGATCAGTTTTTTTGTTGTGGTTTCACCCGTGGAACTCACCCTGACCATATATATCCCGCTGCCAAGGACAGAAACATCGATTGATTGCACCACAGGTGCATCGTGGCCTGTTGCGTAAGCATAATTCTGCTGCATTACCGGTTTGCCCAGACCGCTGTATATTGTTACGGTCACCGGCCCCGAATGATTCATAAGTTCGATATTGATCACGCTTCCTGCCGGGTTGGGATATAACAGGAACCCGTTTCCCGGAGTTGTACCCATGCTGTTGTAACTCCCCATAGTTGGAAGCATATACATCATGGACCCGTATCCGTTCGGATACCTTCCGGAGCTCTTGCCTCTCACCTGGCGGGCATAGGATACTGAATCAATGCGCCTTCCCTCTGCATTTGAAAGCAGCATGACACCCCCTGACGCGGAAAGCGTTAGCGGGGCGGTCAGTTTTTCCGGTTCGGAACTGTATGAAACATTGATCAATAAATAGTGTTTCGCTGCAAGGATGGTATCAGGCAGCATCCATTTCCCGGGTATGGCAGGATCATCAGAGAGTTGCATGTTAAGCAGATTAAGGGGTTCTGTTGTGGTATTGAGCAATTCGATCCAGGATTGGTCTCCGTTGCCGGCATATAACTCGTTCAAAACCACATGCCCGGGGAGGATCATCGGCTGGATGGAATAGTATTCATTTTCGGCCCGGGCCGGGAGAAAAATCCCGGCGCTGTCATTCTCTGCATAAAAATAGTACTGGATTACTGGACCGGACAGGAGGATTGTAGCGCCAAAACTACCATCACCCGCCAAACTGTCATGATGATTGCCGTCATCAAACATAGGCATCCTGGTGAAGGCACCGAAGGTATGAAAACGATACCCAAGGAAAACCCTGACAGCACCAGTTGCATGCACTGTTATGCTGGTTTCGTTGCCCCGCACCGGAGTTTCCGGAACATAGTGAGCGCCCCATATCACAGGGGCGCCCGTGAATCCCGGATAGGTTTCGAGGTAGGTCAACCGGGCCTCCATGAGATCTTTAATCCCTGGAAACTCATCAGCCGAACCAGAACTTCCTACGGTATACAGCAGATTTTCATGAAAATTTTCATAGGGATAGAATTTGTTTGTGTCAGCTTTAACGGCCGAATCAATGACTTCCTGCATAAACTCCCCGCGTATAAAATAACCATTGTTACTTATGTTCTCCTCCATGATTGTTCTCATGTGTGCAAGAAACATTCTCTTCAGCGTGTCATTGTTGAATAGATTGGTAACAAGCGGACGGGGTGAAACTGCAAAACTCATGAGCCCAAGAGGATCCAACTGCTTGGTTTGCGAAATCGTGAGTCCCTGGAAATGAGTTGATCCGTCGGAATGACGGAAACTGCCGAACGACATATTCATATCCCAGGGAATGGTATTGAAAATCCCGTTGTCGTCTTTATACAGGTAGTAATTTTGTGAATACCCAATATAACTGTCGAGGTTCAGCACCTCGTAATTGAATGCATGCATCCACAATGCCCGGTCAATATTCAGCACCTGTGCCGCACTGTCAGGCTGTGTGTTCAGGACAGATATGAAATGATACAGGTCTGACCAACCGTATTCCGACTCGAGTGCATAATAGGGCTGATAGCCCGTGGAATCTGTGCCATGCGTATCGGCAAGGTTTGCATTTTGCCCAAACGGGTATTCGAGGGTTGAGGGAGAACCCTTTATGAAACTGTTTTTATTTTCCGGGAAATACCGGAGGATAAACCTGTCGTTCACTGCCTCAACATTGGAATAGAGCCCGAGCAGCGTATCGTTCACATATACATTGGCAAAATTTGCCCGGCTTGCCGGCATGTATTTCCGGGCAATCTCATAGGACAATGCCTCTCTGATAAAGGAAGGGTCATAGTTTACATTGCTTAGCCGAAGACTGGTAAATCCCTTGTAATTGTTATTTTTTACGGTATAGGCAAGGTCGATGTTAAACGGGTTTTTAATATCTTCCAGGTGAACCGAACTGTAACCCTTATATCGAATACCCACATTTTCAATAAGTTGCCCGTTTATCCGGATATCACACATCAAACGATCGTTTCCCCCGGAGGTAGTGAACACACTGTCGAGCGCCTGCTTCCAGCTCTTTGCATGAATCAGGATCCGGATATCCTGGATCTTCCTGATATCGTAAAAATCTTCCTGGGCCATCACCGGGAACAGGATGGCCAGAAAGAAAATAACAACAAGGAGTCGTCTCATCGAATGATCAGTTTTCCTGAATAGCCCGAAGAGCCGGTGGTGTATTTCATGATGTACATGCCTGGTGCAAGAGTTTGCAGGCTGATGACGTTGGATCCTATTACCAGGAGGTGTGATACAACTGTGCTTCCCGAAATGGTCATGATCTCGAAATTCCCGGTAGTTGTGAGTCCATCAAGGTGCAATTCGGTTGTGGCCGGGTTCGGATATGGTTTCAATCCGATCCTTGCCAGTTCGCTTATACCTGAATGAGGATCATAAAATTTTGAAACGCCTCCACCTGTTGTGATCCAGACATTGTCTGATTTATCCACGGCGAGTCTCTTCACTAGATTGTTGATCAGTCCATCGGCAAGCGAATAGGATTTCCACACGGTTTGATTGTTCCTGGTAATCCCACCTTCCTGTGTGTAAATGTCATACAGTCCGAACCACATGGTATTTTTTGAATCCATCGCGATGTCGGCAATAAAGTTGTTGTAAAGGCCATCGGCTTCCCTGTAGGTTTCAATCCAATGATCAAGGCTGTCGTAAACGGCTACACCGCTGTATGTGCCGATCCATTTTGTATTATTGGCCCCGATGCCTATCGAAATGATATTGTCGGATGGCAGACTGTCGGCAATGGTGAAATTTGTAAACGTGGTGCCATTGAATTTCGACAATCCACCGATAAAGGTCCCCAGCCATTTGTTTCCGATCTGATCGACGGCAATATAGCTGATCAGGTCGTTTGGCAGACCATCGGCTGTTGTATAGTTGTGCCAGGTGGTACCGTTGAAGTTCGACAATCCTGAACCGGTACCGAACCATACACTTCCGTCGGGATCGCCGGCAATGTAATTCACCATGTTGTCGATCAGGCCGTTGACTATTGTATAGGATGTCCAAACAGTACCATCATATCTGCTCACTCCATAATCCGTTCCGGCCCAAATATTTCCATTGATATCTACGGCAATGCAGTTGATGTAATTGTCGATCAATCCGTTAGCAGTCGTAAATGTTGACCAGGTCACATCATTGAATTTGGCAACTCCATCTTGTGTGCCAAACCATTTCTGGTTTGCTGCATCGACGGCCACTCCTGTAACATTGTCGGAAGGCAGGCCATCGGCTGAGGTATAGTTCGTAAAGGTCTGCGCTTGGATCAAGGTTCCTGATAGAATCAGGACGATGAGTAGCAGTTTTGTTTTAAATCTGTTCATAATTGTTTCTTTTACTAGTTGGAAATAATGACTTTTTTGCTTGTATATTCCGACCTGTCGGTGAGTATGGTGAGGTAATAGATCCCGCCGGGAAGCGATGAAAGATCATGTGAAAATTCATTTTTAAATGTGATGACGGCCTTTCCCTGGGCGTTGAAAATGGTAACGCCGAACGACCTGTTCACCAGGCTTTCTCCTGAAAGGGTGATGACCCCGGTTGTCGGGTTTGGAAATAACCTGATTCCGTTTTCGAAGGATGTTTCGCTGATGCCTACCCAGATAAAAGGATCTGACATGGCCGACAGGCAGCCATTGCTTCCGGTGACCTGCACCTGGTAAGTGCCAGCGCCTGTCAATGCCAGGTATTGACCGGTAGCGCCCTGTATCAGCGTGCTGTTTTTGAACCACTGATTCCCGGATATGGAGCTTGACATCAGGGAATCGCCGGTAAGTGTGATCACGGGTGTTGGGGGAGCATCATCCACAGTTACCAATACCGTATCTGTTGCCGAGCAGGCTCCGCTAGTCACGTTCACAATGTATGATGTGGTGACAGATGGAGTAGCAACAGGGTTTTGCAGGTTGGAAGTAAACCCGGGAGGGATCGATGTCCATGCATAGGTGTTGGATGTGCCGGATGAAGGTGTAGCGCTGAGCTGCACTGTTGTCCCAGGACATCCCTGGTCAGGGCTGGCGCTGGCAGTCACGGTTACAGGGCCGTTGACATAACAGGCTGTATAGCGCAGGGCATTTGTCACGGCCCCACTGATTGTTTTAGACCACACCACAGTTTGATTTGAATCTATTTCATAGATATAGCCCGACAATGAAATGGTGATCAGCATATTTCCATTGGGAAGTTGCTGAGAATAACCCTCATTCTGGGTGGCTGATCCGCTGTATGTGTGTCTCCAGGTATATGTTGAGGGTGCATATGCAGTACCGGGAGTTAACGAATAATTATACCCATTGTAAGGCGGGTTGATGAGGTCAACGCAGGATTTGTTTCCCGCACCGCCTTTGTTATTAAATGCGACCAGATAATTTGCATTTGGACAGTCTGCCGGAACCCAATGCGCATTGTGAGCTATATTGAAGATGGTGGCGCCTGAAGCCTGGTAAGCTGCAGGATTTCCCCACCTGTACAAAAAATCGCCCCCTTTTCCCGAGTTTCCGCCAGTATGTCCGGCAGCCTCTGCGGTTGTAGTACTGTGATCGATCACATAGATTTCATTCAGGTAATGTGAAGAGATGACAATCTGGTCGAGGGCTTCATTGTAATCAATCCCGTTGACATGCATCCAGTCTTTTTGGGTATTGTAATTGATGTTCAGCAATCCCGGGTTCTGAACGATGGATGTCACGTAATTGTCTTTGGCCGGGTTGTAATTCTGACAAAGATGGTCCCATGCTTTCCACTCCCATACCACGGTTCCACCGGTTGTACCTGAAGGCTGGATCTCTACAATTTTATCAGGCCACATGGTAATACTTTGAGAGCATCCTGCCTGCGTCACCTGGGCAGGGGTTTTCGTTTCATAGGCGATCAGCAGTACGTTCCCGTTCGGCATGGGGTGTATGTCATGGTGCGAACAATACTCCGTCGTGGAATAAACAAAATCCCAAAGGGAATTCCCATTATAGTCCACTTTTTGTACCTCGCCACAGATAGGCCCACCCGTAAAATAGTTCCCTGTTTTTGCCACTGTTCGGAGCACATCTCCGCCCGGTAACAGGTAAGAGGAGTACCCGGTCTGTTTATTTGAGGCGAATGTCCAGGTGTGATAGGTGTTTCCGTTTAAATCTATCAGGTAGCCCTTGTTGTTGGTTTTGGGGCAGTAGAAGGTATAATCGCCATAGCTTTGTGCCTGGCTTGTCAATCCCTGAAGGACGCTCAAAAGGAGGGCGATTAAAGAAACAATGATTCGATTCATAGCTTTGATTGTTGGTTGTGAGAATAGTGTGCTTATTAATGATGCGAAAGTATTCCGGACCATACCAGAAATAAAATGTAATCGGCAGTTCCGGCAGTTTTATCGGCAGAATGAATGGTTATTGATGCAGATGTTTCGCAGGTCAGGCACTCCATGATTTACAGAATCCAATTCCTGTTAAACAAGTTTAAGTTGGCCAGGTACCAAAAGCTTGTTTTTCAAACTGCATGGTGCCATCTGCTCCTCTAAAAATATTAATCCATGCGCGCCAGTTTTTATCATCCATATCAGGATAGTCAAGCCTGTAATGGCTGCACCGGCTTTCAGTTCGCATGATTGAAGCTTTTAGTTTCATTTCAGCGGTTACAATCATATTTGCGGTTTCGTGTGCCAACCTAAGTTCATGCAAATCGGCTGCCCGAAGCATTGGCATATGGTGGTCCCTTAATTCTTCGATATATGCCAGGGCTGCTTTCAGCAAGTTCTCTTTTTTTATGTAGATAATGAAATTTGGGATCATTATTCCTTGCAAGGTTTGTGTTACCCAGGCAGGACTATAACCTGCTTTTAGTTTCAATGGCGCCCATATTTCTTCTTGAATTTGCTGAATTTTTGCTTCAGGGATCAGGGGGGTTTTAGCCTCTTTCGCATAAGCTGCAGCTGCCTCACCGGCTACTGCCCCCTGAACTGCAGAACCCGCCAGGGAAGATCCAACCTGCGTGTAAATGGCGCCTGCCATGTATGAACCTAAAGCATCTCCGGCGGCATACAAGCCGGGAATAGTTGATTCGCATTTGTCGTTTATTGGCACCAATCCTTCCGACTTGTGGATGGCCATTCCGGCTGATGAACCGCCAACAGAAACTCCACCCATTCCCGGAGGGGCACCGCCTTCTTTGGAACCTTTCCCATTTTTTGGTCCTTTGTTATCGTTGTGTGGCGGCCCATCTGAATTTTTTGAATTTTCTTTCCCACGACCAACCCGTTGAAATTCGGCCGGGACATAAGGCCCGCCCAGAATTTGATTATCATCGCGCATTCCGGGGGGATCCATTTGAACTGGGTTTCCGGCAATATATGCCTTGTAATTCAGGTCAACCCCCAAATCGTGATGAACCTCAACTCCGGTTGTTCCCGGTTTCCGTTCAAACATTCCATGCCATCCACCAAAACAATCCGCAGCATTGATAACCTGCCCGACATGCCCATCGTTCCATTCTTTCCCCGTGACTTTCGCGCCAATATTGTAAGCCATAATAGTGCCATCGTGTGTGAGATCACAGATGGGGAACCCATTCGGTTTAAAACCTCCGGCTCCGGTACAAAGAATAACACATTTTGCATTGAAAATATGCATCTTACCTTCATCGAGGCTAAACCCTGCAGCGCCTGCAATCCGGCCCTCTTCTTTAATGAGATGAGTGATGATAATTCTTTCCAATACCGGGATATTTCGTTCGGTTATGGGCTTGCTAAAGGAGCTGTTGTAGAGCGGTGAATCAAAAAAGCCCCATTCCCGTAATTCATTTACCCGCGCTAAGGAGTGTTCGGCCATTTGCCGGGTATAAACAGCATTGTTGGAACCCATTGCTGAACGGGAAACTGTGTCTACAAACGCATCAATGCTAAGTTTTTCATGCGTTGGATCGTAGACAAATATGCCTTTCGCAAAAGGAGTCTGGCCAGATGAGCCCAAACGACCTTTCGATACAAGCATGACTTTGGTTCCGGCATCATGTGCTTTTACTGCAGCAAACAATCCGGCTATTCCGCCTCCAATAACCAATATATCGGTACTATAGTTTGTGCTTGCCAGTTCACTGGTTGTAACCTCCGGTTCATTTTTGCCCCAACCAGTGCCGAGAGCCATCGGTATCCCCATGGAAGCAAATGCAGCCAAACCGGCCACAGCACCTGACACCGCGATAAACTCCCTCCGTGTTATCTTTTTAGGCATGGTCAGAAATTTTTGGTGATACAGATTTGAAAATGTAAGTTCTCAGTAACATAGCTACCCCTGAGATGGATAGTATGATAATTACCCATGCTATTGGTTTGATGATATGCCTGCCCATGTCTATCACATGTAACGAAGCGGTTAAAATAAAGGCAATCGTTAAACAGCCATGAATAACACGCCATGTTTTATAGGTAAATGGAAGCTTGTTCCTGAGTAAGGAAGTTAAACCAATGATACCAATCAATATCCAGGCAGAAAGCCCCAATATTAATCCTTGTTTATTGAAATTGGATACTAGTTCCGTGAAGGCTTTATATGGCCCAATTCCTGCTTCGAAATAGCGAGGTAGTACAATTAAGAATGGATGTATCAGTATAACGCTCACAAACACGTATCCCAGCACCTTATGCCATTTTATCACTATTCCCGCTTCATGGCCTTTTGAGATGAGGCTGTTTGCCCGGGATAAATAAAATTGCATGAGCATTATAAAAAAAGCCAAGATGGTTTGCAGGGATATCGTCTCTTTAAGAAATGTACGCCGTGTAAAATCGCCTAACGTATAGAAGAGAACTGGTAAGGTAATAAACACTGCAACTGCAGCTATCAGGTTGTAGGTTTTTATCCGGCTTTCCATAATCTTATCCCCATGAAACGATTACCGGTATCGACTTTTCCGGAGTAATGGTAATGGCATCAACCGGGCAATACATCCGGCATAAATGGCATATCTGACAATCGGCAGGATATTTTATAAATGCCTTTCCGGATTTTTGATCTAAACGGATAACATCAGTTGGGCAGGTTTTTACACACGTGCCACAACCGATGCATCCGGTTATACTTTGAATGGGCATTTTGATTAATTTCTGATTTGTTACAAATGCGACTACACCAACTTAAGTATATCTAACAGGGTTTGTGCCTGCTCTACCGTAATTGTAATATTAACTGCTGCAAAATTAGATACAAGCTGAGATGCAGTAGGTGCAGGAGGGCCTCCGATTATTGTTGCCAGTTCTTCCACAGTTACAGTTATACCTATAGTTGCAAGATATTCTACGCCGGGAGTAAAATCCGGACCGCCACCTGGATCGCCATCGGGAAATACGACAATACGGTCGGGGTTGATACAGTTTGGATTCCCGTCAGGTGTTTCGGATACACTACCACCGCGAACCAATCGCACATAGTTATAGCGATGAATTTCAGGGTCCAATACTGAGAAATACTCTTCCGATTTAGGGCCAAAACAGATGGAGCCTGCTCCATGTAAGTCGTTGCCATCAGGATCTGTGTTATAGCCAGCAGCCAGGAACCAGGCATAGACAGTACCGCCATCAATTGTATCACCCCCTTCGATCGGATTGGAAGTGCTTGACCAGTAAAACGGATAATCGGTCTGCCCTTTTATATTGATAAGTTGCGTAAGGTTGAAAAAGGTTGTATTTATTGCAGGGAAAACACCGGAGTAATCTGCAATACTCTGCAATTCCTTGATATTGGGCAGACGCCAGTCATTGTAACCGGCAACTGTTGCGTTTTCAGCGTAGGCCAGGGCATCTTTCCAAAGAAATCCCTCGCCGCTGTCGTCCTGAGACCACATCAATCCGGTGGCTTTATCGGTAACGGTTTCATCACCATTGTCAACAAAATCGTTGATGCCATAAGTTTTAGTACCTCGTACAGCACGCACGAACCTTCTGCCACTCATTGCTTTGATATGACCTGTCCAATCGTTCACAATGAAATGTGGATCTCCTATCACCTGTTCGTTTTGGTATTCGTCTTCCACCAGGTAAGGTGTTGCTGTCCATGAATGATGCCGTCCCATTTCAGAGCCGTCGCCAACCAGGTAAAAGTAGTCGGTATTCACCCATGGCCATCACATTGAAAAGTCTCTGATTGACCATAGTTCTTTTACCGTGGGCATGCGCCAGTCTGTATAGCCTCCTGTCGTCAGCGTATCGCAATACTTCGAGGCATCAGACCATTCCATTGTAAAAGAAGATATATTTTGCGCCCAGATCAAACCAGTTACAATGTCGGTAATTGTGCCGTCGCCATGGTCGGTATAACTTGGACTATTTCCTGTGTACTGCGCGTCCTGTCCGTAGAAAGCCTCACCTTTCGCCGGAGGGCCGATCTGTACGTTGTTGTTGTAGCATAAGCCCTGGTATGTATCCACAATCGGATAGGTGAGATTAGCAGTGATGGTGCCACCATCAACGTCATCTTTTTTGCAACCGTTAAAAGGCAAAGTTGACAACAATAAGAGAGTAAATAAAAGTATCCCTACTGGTTTTGTTACATGAATTGATCTCATAACTTAAAATTTAAACTTAATATTTCGTGTTAATTACTTGTTTACAAATGAATTACGTGGCTAATGTGATTGCTAGCCCTATTTTTGTGGTCGCTGATTACTTTGTTTCTTCAAATAAGCTTCATACCTGCTTGTTTGCTCTTTGGTTAATTCAGCTTTTACCTTTTTTTCAAAGGCAGTTTTCATAGCCTCCAGTTCTTCCCTGTTTGGACGATTATTCCCCGATGTTTGTTTTTTT
Organism: Bacteroidales bacterium; assembly: GCA_014860625.1. GTDB lineage: Bacteria > Bacteroidota > Bacteroidia > Bacteroidales > FEN-979 > QYOJ01. Next base: position 37,984 of record JACZJJ010000017.1, read on the forward strand.
ACTTGTACGAAATGTGCTTTGTACAATTCAAGCACTTTTTTCTCCTGATCGCTGCTTAATGCAAGTTCATCAGCCAAATTGTCAACCATTGCTTGAATTTGTTTGTCATTGGGAATTGGTGGAGGTCCTTGTTGTCTTCCTTGCCCACCACCGCCGGGTTGTGCAAACGTTAAACTACAAGTTAGAAAGAGCGCTATTCCCAATATTGATTTTATTGTTTTCATATTTTTCGTTTTTTGTTTATTTGTTTATTCATCATGAAAAGTTTTAAATTTATTGAGCATCCCTTACCAGGCGTACAAAGTTGTAATACCGTTCACCACCTTCTCCAAGAGGTCCGCCCTCATACTTTGTATCGAAACGCACAGCACCTGCACCATGAAAATCTTTTCCTTCTCCGTTTACAGCCATTCCAAAGGCAACATACCATGCATAATAATAAGGTTGACCTGTTGTGAAATGAGCGGAAGTGCTGGTCCAGTAATAACCATAATCGCTGGCGCCGGCTTCGTTGGTAATTGGAGTACAACTGAACATAGCGTTAATTGCCGGACCGACCTTTGATACATCGGTTGCAGAAGGTGATTTCGAATAATCCACAATTCCCTGAAGTTCTTTTACATTCGGTAATCTCCAGTCGGAATAACCTGCCAAAGTTGAGTTTTCGGCATACGCCAAAGCATGTTCCCAATCCATCTTTTCACCACCGTCAGATTGCGCCCACATCAATCCGGTAGAATTATCGGATATTGTTCCATTGCTGTTGTTTACAAAGTCATTGATTCCATAATCACCCCCACGCACGGCTCTAACTTTTTTGCCTCCAGCAGGACCAAAACTTTCCGCAGCATATGCTTTAATGTGCCCGGTAACATGGTTAACTCCAAAGGCGGCTTTCGAGCCACCTTCGACTGTAATACCCACATAATAGTTGCTCGACCAGTATTGCTCATCTTTTGTAACTCCATTGGCAAGGTGAAAATAAGTAGTATTCAGATAAGGCCAACCTGTGGCGAAATTGCTGATTGAATACAATTCTTTGCAACTTGGCATGCGCCAGTCAGAATAACTGCCCAACTCCAAACTGTTGCAATAATCAACTGCCTGCTGCCAGGTGTAACCATTTGATGAAGGTACTTGCTGCCACATTAATCCGGTATTATTATCGGTTACCGTTGCATCGCCATTGTCTTTATACGACATAGTAGCGCCCTTTAAGTAATTGGCATCCTGACCATAACAGGTATCCCCGCTAACCAGACTGCTTACCTCGTTGCCATCAGCATTATAAAGCGCAGTTTGGCCTGTTGCAATCATCTTATAATTGTTAACTGTAGGTTCAGTTGTATCTAAAGCTGATGTGTCTTTATCCTTTGCACACCCGCCTAAAGCCGCCATGGATATTAAAAACAGGACGGTTTTTAATCCATATGAGTTGATTTGTAAGTTCATGGTTTTAATTTTCCAGTTTTTCATAGCATTTTATTTTTTATATCTGATGCGAAAGTATTCCGGATCATACCAGAAATAAAATGTAATCAACAGTTCGGGATATTTTATCGGCGAAATGAATTATTCCTTATGCAGGAGTTTTGCTCGATAATATGTTCTTCGGAAAAAAAGAAGATAAGTACCACAAAAAGACCTTGCTTAAATGGGAATCCGTGCGAAGGAAAAAAAGGGGCACCAGTTGGCAGTTGGCAGTCAGCTTTTATTGCTACTCTCACACCCTCTTACCCTCATACTCTCTTACCCTCACACCCTCTTACCTATAGGCGGCTCGGTCAATCTCCCCGATTGTCTTCAGCGGTGTTGGCGGTTTTAAGTAGGTATTCAAAAAGGCATAAATTTTTAGTCTGATCGTTTTAGCGGTCCGCGTGTCGATGCGGTCAAATGAGTGACCCCCTTCCACATCCTGGAAAATCTCGTATTCAAACTTTTTTCCATCCGCTTTCAGTCCCTTGATCAGGTGTTCCACCTCCAGCACATTTACATCGTCATCGTTGGTATTGGTATGGATCAACAATGGGGTTTTCAGCTTGCTGGTGTTCCAGGCGGGAGAGCGTTTTTTATATTCTTCCACATTTTCCTGGGCAGTCTTGCCAAGATGATAATCAGCAGAATAGAGTGCGCGGTACTCATCATCCTGGTAACCCATCCGGGCAATCAGGTCGCTTACCGGAACTCCGGCGAAACAAACGTTGTAATGATCGGGATGGTCAAACACTGCCAATAATGAGATCATTCCACCATGGCTCCATCCAAGAATCCCAATCCGGTTTTTATCAACCAGATCATAGTTCTCTACCATGTAGTTACGGCTCGCATCGGCATCCTCAACCTCTAGTCCGCCGTAGTCGATCCGTTCCCAATAAGATTTACCATATCCGGTACTACCCCGGTATTCGGGGGCGATCACAATATACCCCTGGGCCATCAACTCCCTGATAATATGGGCGTAATAGGTAGTGAAGTCACCATGGACTCCTCCGTGAGGAAAGACCAGCAGGGGATATTTCTTGCCACCGTCAATTCCCCGTGGGATGAAGATGTAGGCATAGAACTTGACAGGGTTTTTTACGCCCATAGCTGTTTGGTTCTTGACAGTCTCCTGGTTTACCGGCGGCCCGGTGATGTATACCTTGTCGATGAAAGCGACATCACCCACACGATTATACCAGTAAATGTCGTCTACCGCTTTTCTAATCTGGTCTATATCGAACGAGAGATCCCGGATGTCGGATTTCAGGGTTTTGACTTCGTCGGCAATGGCTGGATTCTGGTTTTGGGCATGGGTGAACACAGAGACTGACAACAAGGCAATTAAAATGAGACTGAATTTTTTCATGGTTCTTCTATTTAACCGCAGATTTGATGAATTACGCAGATAAAGGTAGGAAGATAAACGGAAACCGAAAAACTAGTACATTTGCAGAAAATTATTCAGATATGAAACTTAAAGGAAAGATTGTTGCTTTTATAGCGATTGCCCTTATCGGGCTTGCAGGTTGTGGTGGTTCAGGCCAACTGGATAAAGATGTTGCACCCCTTGCTGATGCCATGTGTAAGTTCATTGAAATTCAAAACAACCTGAGAGCAGCGATTGAAGCAAACGACTCATTGAATATTCAGAAATACTCTGCTGATAAGCATAAGATGACGGTTGAAATAACTGTTCTCAACAATGAATTTCAGGAAAAATACGGAGATCTTGTGAAGGATCAGGAGTTTGGAAAGAAATTCAAGAAGGCGATGAACAAAGGGATGATTGATTGTGCCGCTTTATCGCCAGAGGATCGGGACAAAATGAAAGCCGAGCTTAAAGAGTAACCTTCAGCACTCCATTTATTTTTGCCAGCCTGTGGAGCAGCTTCTCCAGCTGTTTCTGATCTTTCACAAACACCTTTATGGCGCCCTTGAAAAGGCCTTTATCTGATTCGATCGCTGCTGATCGGATGTTGATGTTCATCTCATTTGTGATGACGTCGGAGATGATATTCAGCATCCCCACCTGATCGATTCCCTGGATTTTAACTGTCGTTTGGAAGGCATTTGTTGTTGCAGAGTCCCTCCATTTTACACGGACCACCCGATAATCATATCTCCTCTGCAAATCTTTTGCATTTGGGCAGTTCTTCCGGTGCACTGAGATTCCGCGTGAAATCGTAACAAATCCGAACACCAGGTCCCCGAAAACAGGCTTGCAGCAGTTCGCCAGCGTATACGTGACGCTGGCAAGGCCCTCGTCAAGAAAAATAACATCATCACCAGAATCATCCATCAGATGAACTGGCTGGGAGGCATCGGACTGATCCGGCTTTACCTCAGTCTTTATGGGGTTCAGGATGGCATCTTTAACATCAGCGGGATCAAATGTTCCCAGGGCGATAGCCTGGTACAACTCCATGTGAGAATTGAACCTGAGCATTTTAACAGCATGGTCGATAGAGCTCTCATTAACCTGAATCTTCCAGTTCTTCAGCTTCCTGTAAAGAAGCTCCTTTCCGGTTTCAGCCTCTTTCAACTCCTCATCGCGAAGGATCTTTTTAATTTTCTGGCGGGCGCGGGGTGAGGCGATAAACTTCAGCCAGTCCAGTTTTGGCATCTGGTTTTTTGACGTCCGGATCTCCACCGTATCCCCGTTTTTCAGAATATGTTTGATGGGAACCGTCCTGCCATTGACCTTCGCCCCTGTACAATGGATCCCGATGTCGCTATGTACCTGGAAGGCAAAATCGAGAACTGATGAACCGTGTGAAAGCCTTATGAGATCCCCCTGCGGGGTAAAGATGAAGATGTGTGAGTCCCGAAGGTCGATCCAGGAAGGTTGTTCGGATTCGGTTCCGGCCGGGACAGGATTCTCCAGTTTATGACGCATCCGGCTCAGGAACTCCTCGGTTTCCTCCATCCGGCGTCCCTCTTTATAGGCCCAGTGGGCAGCCTCGCCCCGCTCCGCTTTCTCATCCATACGGACCGTTCGGATCTGTATTTCCACCCATTTCCCTTCAGCTCCCTTAACGGTTGTATGCAGGGCTTCATACCCGCTTGACTTCGGGGTTGTGATCCAGTCGCGCAACCGGGATGGATTTGGGGCATAGATATTGGTAACCAGGGAATAGACCCTCCAGCAGTCCGATTTTTCATCCTCCCGGATCTTCTTCAGGATGACCCGGGTGGCAAGGATGTCATAGACCTGTTCAAACCCGACACCCTGTTTCAGCATCTTCTTCCAGATTGAATGGACCGATTTGGCACGACCCCGGATTTCGAATTCGAAACCATTGGTTTTCAATGCATTCTCAATAGGCGCGATAAAAGTTCTGATGAACTTGTTGCGTCCCTGTTCCGTCTCCTTCAATTTGCCTGAGATCTGCTGGTATTCGGCAGGGAACAGGATCTGCATGGCCCGCTCTTCCAGCTCTGTTTTTATATGATAAAAGCCGAGCCGGTGTGCAATTGGTGCATAAAGGTAGTAGGCTTCCCCAGCCAGCCGTTTGACGAATGCTTTCGGAAGCTGTCCTGCCATCCGCATGTTGTGAAGGACCTCCGCCATCCGGATCAGGACCACCCGGATGTCTTTTGCCAGGCTGAGCAGAAGCCGGATGAAATTTTCGGAGTGGTGGGAGGATTTTTCGACCTGGAGAGAGGAGATCGTCTTTAACCCGGTAACCAGTTTGCAGACCTGTTCACCATAAAGTATACTTATCTCACTTTCAGTGATCTGATCGCTCCGGAAGGCCTCTCCACAAAGGGCAGCCAATCCAGAATTTGTCCCAAGCCCAACCTCATCCGTAACAATTTTAGCAATGGCAATGCGCTCAGGATATAGTAGCCTGATATTCTTCAGGAGGGAGAGTTCATCAGCAATCATTCAGCAAATATACAAATGATTACATCAATTATTTGGAATCATTACAAATTAATTTATATCTTTGTAACCTGAAAATCAAGTCAGAAACCGGGCAGTTTCAGTCTTGATCAGGTGATGGAGGCCATCACTAACGGTAACGGTAACAATTAACAGGTAAACATTTCTTGATATGAAAACCGGAACTTTTCAGGCGGTTATCCTGTTAACCGCTTTTACCTTTTTGGCTTCAGGATGCCAGAACCTGCAGCAGCAAGACGCTGAAAGAGGATCCGAGGCCATCGCCAATTCCGATCCACTTCCCTCCTGGAATGATGGAAAATCAAAACAGGCCATCACTGATTTTGTAACCAGGACAACGACCGATGGAAACGCCGATTTCATTCCTGTATTAGACCGCATCGCCTGCTTCGACAACGACGGGACCCTCTGGAACGAATATCCCGTCTATGCGCAGTTTTTGTTTTCATTCGATCGTGTGAGGGCCATGGCTCCGGAACATCCCGAATGGAAGCGGGAACAGCCCTTCAAGGCGTTATTGGAAGGAGACATGGCCAGGGTGTGGGCCAGCAGCATGTCGGACCTGTTGAAGCTTGTGGCTGCTGCCCAGGCAAACACCACAACGACCGAATTCGAACAGGCGGTAACAACATGGATGGACACTGCCATCAATCCGAATACCGGAAGACACTACGGCGAAATGACCTACCAGCCGATGATCGAACTCCTGAATTACCTCCATGATAACGGATACAAAACCTTTATCGTTTCGGGAAGCGGGATCGACTTCATGCGGCCCTGGACAGAGGAGGCCTATGGTATTCCACCCGACCAGGTCATCGGAAGTTCCTACGTGGTGAAGTACGAAATCAGGGATGGCCAGCCGGTTTTATTCAGGTTACCGGAAATTAACTTTGTCGATGACAAAGAGAATAAGCCAGTTGGGATCCATCAACACATTGGTAAACGACCTGTCTTCACCGCCGGAAATTCCGACGGCGACTATGCCATGCTTCAATGGACCTCCACAGGCCCCGGTCCCCGTTTCGGGATGATCATCCATCACACCGATTCGATCAGGGAGGCGGCTTACGACAGCCTGTCATCTATCGGTCATCTTCAGAAAGGACTCAACGACGCCGCGAAATACAACTGGGTGATCGTGGATATGAAGGAGGACTGGAAGGAGATTTATCCGCCACTTCAGTTGGTGCGGTAGCGAAACGGAGCAAACCGGAAGAGAGTAACAGAAAAAAACTTCTACATTCGTACTTCTAACTTCCAGTTCTAACCTCTGACCTCTGACTTCGTACTTGGATTGATTCCCAATTCCTTCAACTGCTCTTCACTGATCTTCGAAGGGGAATCGATCATCACATCCCTTCCGGAATTGTTTTTCGGGAAAGCGATGAAGTCGCGGATGGAGTCGCCGCCGCCGAAGATGGTGACCCAGCGGTCGAAGCCGAAAGCGATGCCACCGTGGGGCGGGGCGCCGTATTCGAAGGCGTTCATCAGGAAGCCGAACTGGTTGGCGGCCTCTTCGTCGGTGAAGCCCAGTTTCTGGAACATCAGCTGTTGCAACCCTTTGTCGTGGATCCGGATCGATCCGCCACCAATCTCCACGCCGTTGATGACCAGGTCGTACGCATTGGCCCTCACCTTTTTGGCATCGCCAAACATGAGTTGCGTGATGTCTTCGGTCTTTGGGGCGGTAAAAGGATGGTGTTTGGCATAAAACCGTTGGGTCTCTTCATCCCATTCAAGCAGAGGAAAATCGATCACCCACAGGGGTCTATACACCTTAGGATCGATCAGGTTTAAGCGCTTTCCCATCTCCAATCGCAGATCTCCCATCGCGGATCGTGTTTTGTCGGTGCCACCGGCAAGGATCAGAATGAGGTCTCCCTTTTTGGCGTCAAATTCATCCAACACCAGCTTCAGCTCTTCCGGCGAATAGAATTTATCCACGGAAGATTTGATGGTTCCGTCAGTGTTGTATTTGATATAGACCAGTCCAGTCGCACCGACCTGTGGTTTTCGAACGAAATCGGTCAGCTCGTCGAGTTGTTTGCGCGTGTACTCTGCGCACCCTTCGGCATTGATCCCAACCACCAGTTCCGCACTGTCAAATAACGGAAAGCCTTTGTTCTTCATCAGGGGATTCAATTCCACGAAAGTCATTCCGAAGCGGATATCTGGTTTGTCAGAACCATAAAGTTTCATGGCCTCTTCATACGACATCCGGGGAAAATTTGTCACTTCGATTCCCAGGACCGATTGAAAAAGGTGTCGGGCCAGCCCTTCGAAGGTATTCAAGACATCCTCCTGATCTACAAACGACATTTCGCAGTCGATCTGGGTGAATTCCGGCTGGCGGTCGGCACGCAGGTCTTCATCGCGGAAACAGCGAACGATCTGGTAGTACCGGTCGTATCCGGCCACCATCAGCAGTTGCTTGAAGGTTTGCGGCGATTGTGGAAGAGCATAGAATTGACCCTCGTTCATTCGCGAAGGGACCACAAAATCGCGGGCGCCTTCGGGGGTAGATTTGATCAGGTAAGGGGTCTCTATTTCGATGAAATCTTTGGAAGTCAGGTAGTTTCTGGTTTCGATCGCCATCTTGTGACGAAGTAGCAGGTTCTTCTTGTTCACATTCCGGCGTAGGTCGAGGTAACGGTATTTCATGCGTTGCTCTTCCCCGCCATCAGTATGGTCTTCAATGGTGAACGGGGGTATCTGTGATGGATTGAGCACTGTTAGTTTTTCCACCCGAATCTCGATGTCGCCGGTAGGAATGTTTGGGTTTTTATTGGAGCGTTCGGCCACACTGCCTGTTGCCTGGATCACGAATTCCCTTCCTAATTCACGGGCTTCCTTGCAAAGACCGGGATTCACCTCCATGTTGAAAACCAGTTGTGTGATCCCGTACCTGTCACGCAGGTCGATGAAGGTCAGCCCACCCATTTCGCGGTTGCGCTGCACCCAACCGGCAAGCGTGACCGGTTGTCCGGCATCCCCGGTTCGTAATTCCCCGCAGGTGTGTGTTCGAAACATATTGATATAGTTGATAATTTGGTTGCAAAAGTACTAAATAGCGAGGTAGCGAAATAGCGAGGTAGCGAAATTTTCGCTTTTCGCTTCTCGCTTCTCGCTTCTCGCTACTTCCCGATCTCCAACCGGCTTCCTTCCGAATGCGCCGAGAACTCTGGCGCATACATGCACTGGATCGTTGCAATCCCCGTTGAAAAATCGCCGGCATTGTTCACTACCAGCGGGTACTCGAATATCCAGGTCCCTTTGGGAAGGTAGTCGAAAAAGAAATTGGTAGCCAGGTCGGTGGTGGATTGATAATATCCCAGGCCGTCCTGGTAACGATAGCCGGATAAGGA
>JACZJJ010000112.1 GCA_014860625.1 Bacteroidales bacterium
ACTTTAGTCAGGTGGCAGTTTGCAGTTGACAATAAACGTTTCCCGGCTTTTATTTTCTCCGCTTTCCAGTTTTGCTGAAAATGTAATATATTTACACATACTAAAAAATCACTTTATCAGTCAAGAGAAAGGTCCGGTTGAATTAGAATCGGAGGAAATTGCAGCCTGGTATGCGACCCTGGAGAACAGTTGCTTTATTAATTTGCTTCTTCCTGGCAGGACAATTAGTCTGCCAACGCGTCATCTCACCAGATGCGTTTGATTCTGCTTATAACAGGGTGCTTTCAGGGGTGAATACCGACAGCGCCGATGCCCGACGAGAACTCAATGCCCTCTTAACCAACCAGGAAGGTTTTTCTCCTGTCCAAAAAGCCCGGATCAGGTTCTTGAAATTTTGTGTTATCCGTTCTGACAAAAAGAATTTTATTGCCACAGAAAACCTGATGTATTCGGCCCCGGATTCTTTATCACTAATTGATTCACTGATCTATTCCTCTTCCAGGTACCTTGAAAGATCTATGCCCGATAAAGCAATTCCGTTGCTGTTACAAGACATTAATATGCTTCCTGAGAATTCAGATAAATCGCAACTTTGCAATATCAATTTATGTGAGGCATACCGGCAGAAACAGGAATATGCCAAGGGAATATCCATGTTGTATGAACTGCTGACGGACAAATCAGGGCTTTCAGATGACAACAGGGCATTTGCATACAACCGCCTTGCCGCACTGTATAATGAATGGGGCTATCCCAGGATCAGCTATACAGACTCTGTTTTAAAGTACTCAGTCTTATGTATCACAATATCCGAAAAAATTGACAGTAAGCCCAACCTGGCCGCAGCACAAAATGAGCTAAGTTTTCAGTTTCTCAGGAGGAAAGAATATGATAAGGCATTGGAATTATCTGTAAAATCGGTTGGAAATTTTTTAGAGACAGGAAAGACGTTCCACGCAATGAATGCTCTGATCAACCAGAGCTACATTTATATGGCTAAAAAGGAATATGAACATTCTCTGCTGGCGATAGAGGAGGCCATCGACATGAGCGAGGTTGATCAAAACAGGAACCTGTACCTGAGGTTGTACAGCCAGTTTGCCAGGATTTGCCAACTGATGGGGAAATACAATGATGCCTTGGAACTTCTGAGAATCAGCTATCAACTGCAGTCCGATTTTTTTAAGGACAGGATAAACTTGCAGATCAATGAACAATCCGCAAAATATGATCTGCTGGTAAAGGAACAGAAAATAAAAGAGGCAGAAGGTAAAAATGCATTTCGTCAACGGCAATTGGTGCTTCTGATCATCATCACAGTCACCTTGTTTATTGCATTTTTGACGACTCTTTTTTATTTCAGGTTAAAAAGAAAAGAAATCATCCGGCAGAAGCTGATGGAAGCGGTAGCTGAAACCGAAGCACAGGAACGGAAACGAATTGCACGTGATCTTCACGATGGGGTGGGTCCTGTTTTATCGGCTATAAACCATTACTTTCAGGCATTTCTGGATGCCAAAGAGGCAGATAAACAGACGATTCAAACCCGACTCCAGCAAGTGATATCTGAAGCCATTGATGAAGTGTCGCGCATTTCACATAATATCAGTCCTCATATTCTGGAGAACAGTGGCCTGGTCCCGGCTTTGAAAAGCTTTATTGCTCCCCTCTCCAAAAACGACCGGTTAAAAATTGACTTCGACCCAGGGTTAACCGAACGATTTGATCTGAAGAAAGAATTGACGGTGTACCGGTGCATTACAGAGCTGATTAACAATACGATGAAACACGCAGGAGCCACACAGATTTCACTCAGTGTTTTTTGCAAAGAACGGATCCTGTATGTGATCTATTCCGACAATGGAAAAGGATTCGATCCAGACTCGAAGAACCCTGAAGGTATGGGGTTATATAATATAAGACACAGGATTGAATCATTCGGCGGTCGTGTGAGCATTGAAAGTGCTTATAAGAAAGGAACAAAAACGCGGATAGAATTACCCATTTAATACTGAAAACATGGATATTCAACTTGCTGTCATTGATGACCATGATCTGTTTCGTGAAGGTCTGAAGCTGGTATTGAATCAGGTGGAAGGTCTTCATGTAGTATATGATACCTCAAACGGTTTGCGCTTTCTCGAAATGCTTGATCAGGTCCCGATCGACATCGCGTTGATGGATATTGACATGCCTGGGATCAACGGGATAGAGTTAACGGAAAGAGCGCTTCTGCAGAAGCCGGATCTCAAGGTCATTGCAGTCAGCATGTTTTCCGATACAGGCCATTATACGCAGATGATCCATGCGGGTGCAAAGGGATTCGTCCTGAAGAAAGCCAGTAAGTTTGAACTGGAACAGGCCATCCGGGCCGTCCATCAGGGCGGTAATTACTTTAGCCAGGAGATCCTGCAAAAGATGGCTTTTCACTATACGAACCAGGCTGCGGGATGTGACCAGCTTACCGGCAGAGAGATCGAGATCATCTCCCTGATCTGCCAGGGACTGACTTCCCAGGAAATTTCAGAACGACTGCACATATCCATAAAAACTGTTGAAACCCACCGATCCAACATTTTTCAGAAGGTGGGTGTAAAAAATATCGTAGGCCTGATCATGTGGGCCATCAAGAATCAATATTATTCCGTCCAATAAACTTGGCTTGGTACTAAGGGTTTTCCCCGATCTAAAATGGAGGATCTCCCTTTCCTGATTCCATGTTTCCCCTCTTTTATGCCGGGTGATTGAACCCTAATTTTACACTCTATCCCGTAACACAGATCCCATATCCCGTATCCATGATCCATATTGCCATCATTGATCAGAACAAGATCTACCGCGAAAGCCTGAAAATGGTGCTGGAGCAGATTGATGGGTTCAGGGTGGTGCTGGATTCATCGGATAGTAATTGGGTTAACTCTGCAAACAACATTTCCGTTCAACTAATGATCATTGATGGCAGTATCGGAAAAGAAAAATGCAATGAGCTGGTCAACTACGTATTAACGAATGGAATATCCAGGAAAACATTAGTACTTGTCATGTTTAGTGAAGACCTTGATATGTATGAAGGAGAAGTTGAGACGATGCTGAAAAGTGCGGGTAAACGTGAATTTGAGGAAAGAATACGAGAAATAGTAGCAGATAATGAAAATGATTCAATTGCTAACCCTTTAACATATAATACATATGAATTGCATTAAACAAAAAGGTATCCATGTAGGGCTTGTTGCGCTGCTCATGGGAATTGTGGTCCTGTTTTCAGCAGGATGTAAAAAGACAACAGAAACCCCTGAAGAACCTGTTTTACTGGGAAATGATCCTGTCGGGATCGTATACGATTACGACTACAATGCCTATAACCTCATTACGATCGTGGATCAGGGATGGCTTCGGGAAAACATGAAAGCGGTGCATTACAGTAATGGCGATTCGATCCCGGAGATCACGGGGAATTCGGACTGGGTTAATACCACAGAAGGCGCCCGGTGCGATTACAACAATGATACCGTGAATGCGAAGGATTATGGTCATCTGTACAACTGGCACGCCGCCCATGATACACGGAATCTTTGCCCGGAAGGATTCCATGTGCCCGTTAACGGTGAATGGAATAAACTGATTGATTACCTGGGAGGATGGGCCGTAGCAGGGGGAAAAATGAAAGAAAAAGGTACGACACACTGGACATGGCCCAACAGTGGCGCAAACAACTCAAGTGGTTTTACTGCATTGCCGGGAGGTTCCAGGAACAATGGCGGGGTATTCGGAGACGACATGGGAACCTTTGCCGCCATCTGGAGTTCGAGCAACGCTCCCACTTCCGGATATGGTTATGCCGTGGGGATGGATAACGAAGGCGGTGATATCGCTAACAACGATGAGATGGATGAGACGTGGGGATTGTCGATCCGCTGTGTCCAGAACAGCGGCTCCAATCCGGGTCAGTTCATTGACAATCGCGACGGAAAGGTTTACAAGACCATTGAGATCGGTACACAGACCTGGATGGCGGAGAACCTGAACCTAGACACAGCCGGAAGCTGGGTATACAACGATGATGAGGCCAACGCTGCAACTTACGGAAGATTATACGATTTTGCCACTGCGGGAAAGGTGTGTCCCGAGGGATGGCATCTGCCCGATACAGTTGAATGGAATAAGTTGCTCAGTTACCTCGGTGGTTATTGGATCGCCAGCGGGACAATGAAAGAAGCTGGAACGGATCACTGGAACTCCCCGAATTACGGAGCTACCAATGGAAGCGGGTTCGCAGCACTGGCAGCAGGCTGCAGGATTCCCAACAGCTATCCCTCCGATTATTACTACCTGAAGGTCTTCGCAAACTTCTGGACCTCCTCCACATCCAAATATGTTCCCACAGAAGGGGTGTATGAGCAGCTGGAGAATCAGACGATCATGGTATGGCCCCTGACTGACGACAAAGGTGTTGGGTATTCTGTACGATGTGTAAAAAACAATTAATCAATAATATATGAGAAAATTTGCAATTCTTTCTTCTGTTTTTCTGTTGGGAGGTATCCTGGTCCTTTCCTCTTGCAAGAAAAAGAACGTCGAGTACGTTCCGGAGGAACCCGATCCAAGAGAGAATCTTACCGATGAACCTCTTCCCTATACATACACCCGGTGGATGGCATCCATTGACGGGGAGCATTACCTAAATGAATTTACGATCCCGGGTACCCATGACTGCGCCGCTGATGAGCATACATCCAAACAGGGAGCGGCGGCCGGGAACGTGATCTGCCAGGATTATTACATCTCCAACCAGATGAACCTGGGAGTCAGGTGGTTTGACATCAGGCTGCACCTGGATACACATAACGGGGTACTGACCGCCTTCCACTGGCACTATTATCTGCATAAAAACTTCAATGACCTGTTGACTGCGGCCCTCGATTTTCTGCAGGCATATCCTTCCGAAACGATCATTTTCATGATCAAGCAGGAGTATTCCAGCGCATCGGACAATGAGTTTGCCAGTGCCGTATATGATTACATCAGCCAGAGGCCGGATTTTACGAATACATTCTGGCTGGAAAATTCCATGCCCCGGTTATGCGAGGCCCGTGGAAAGCTTGTGATCCTGTCCAGGTATCACAACACCAATTCCATCCCTTCAGGGCTTTATGTCGACTGGGATAAAAACACCAAAGGGGAATTTGTGAACAATTGCGGTTTCCCATTATGGGTACAGGACCATTACAGTTGTGCAACGGTTCATTACACCACCAAGATTGAAGAAATAAAAGAGGGCATACAGCTTGCGAACAACCCCATTCACAGCCAGCGTTTGTTCATCAACTTCACCAGTTTCGAGCAGGACCTTGACCATTATATCATTACGCTTACGAAAGAGGTCAATCCTCCCATTGACGATTACCTGAAGGCCCATCCCGACTACCAGACCTGTGGAGTGTTGATGCTGAACTTTGCGGGTGGCGGAGACGGTTCCCCCCGAACGGCCGCGCCGGACCTGGTCGGTACGGTGATCCAGATGAATGACCTCGGTACCGGGACGGTGCAGATCGGTTCTCAGACCTGGATGAAAAAGAGCCTGAATGTTGTTACGTACACTGATGACTTCACACCGATCCCCGAGGTGGAGGATTGCAACCAGTGGAGGAGCCTGACAACAGGAGCATGGCGACATTTCTCCGACGATGTTTGTGATGATGGATTTGGCGGCCGGCTGTACAACTGGCACACAATCTATCCTTCAGTATTTGGAGTGGTGTGTCCGCCGGGATTTCATGTCCCTACGGATGACGACTGGAATACGTTGGTTGCTTATCTCGGCGGGCCGGATGTTGCAGGAGGTAAGATGAAAGAAACCTTGTACTTACACTGGAGCACGCCGAATACTGGTGCCACGGACGAGAGCGGATTTTCTGCCCTCGGACGCGGGTATTGGGGGAACGGGGAGTCGATCGGATTCTATCATACAGTTCTGTTCTATACTTCCACTCCGGGCAGCGACAGTGTTGTTTTCAGAGCCCTCTGTGATACCAGCGCCCGCATCATCCGGATCGCCGACACAGCCCGCGGCAGCTACGCAGCGTCCATTCGTTGCATCAAAGACTCAAATTAAAAAACATCGAACCATGAAAGTAAAAAAATACATGTTGACGGGAAGTTACCTCCTGTGCCTCTTTATCATCCCTTGTTTCTCCGGTTGCAAAAAGGATTCCCCGGCGACACCCGGCAAGAAATTTGAACTGAGCGCCATGCCCCGTGAGGGCTGGATGGGGCAGCTGGACTCAACATACAGTGGCCTGACCCTCGGGGAACTGACGATACCCGGAACCCATCTTTCAGGGGCCGAAGTGAACCATCTGAACAGTGAAGACATGGCGTATGTGACGCAGATGTATGACATATACGATCAACTGGTGATGGGTGTGCGCTTTCTGGATATCAGGCTGGGATATGACACGGCGGATTGCAAAACCGGGCTTGGGCTGTACAACGATGAAGTCAACGACATGTTCATGGTTGACGATGATTATCTCAACCAGAGCTTTCAGTCGGTCATGTCATCCCTCGAAGCGTTTTTAAATGAGAATCCGACAGAAATGGTGATCCTTCTGATCCATCAGGTCCACTCGTCATTGGATCTCATTGATTTCTGGGGAATGGTTACAGCCGAAATTGCGGACGGCGGTTTTTCATCAGAACATATCGTTGATTATGATCCGACAAGGGATGCCCAACTGCCCCTCCTTTCAGAATGCAAGCATAAAATCCTGCTTATGTCGACTGAAAATACAACTGGATTTGCGGGTTTCACGTTTCACTGGCCCTCGAATACATCCGGCTACAGTGAGTTGGTGGGGAACCTGCATTGCCATGCGCAAGACATGTCTAAGTGGGATTGTTTTGTTCCGGATGAAAAATTCGGGTATATCAACCAGTTGATCGACCAATGCAGAAATGTGCCCAAAGCCGATCAGCCCAAGAATCTCTTCATCAATTTCACAAGTGGTTATGATATTTGCTCCGACAGGGAGTACATTGCCGCCACCATGAACATGGCTACGTTTCAATATATGAATGATAAAGTCACCAATAACAATCCGTGTGGCATCATGGTGATGGATTTTGCAGGCGACACCGAAAATACGGGGGCACAATTGGTTGATGCATGCATCGCAATCAATTTCATGAAAGAATAAGTTTATATGTCAAGATCCTTTGTGGCAATCCTCATCGGATTGCTGGTCTCCACCGGCAACGGGTGGGGAAAGAACTTCAGACCGGTCAGCATACCTGATCGGTCTTTGTTGTCAGGACCGGTTATTTCAGACCTGGCCTATGATAGCATCAACCGCGATGGCGTCACACTGTTCTGGACGACCGATGTCCCGGCCGACTCGAAAGTCTGGTGGATGGCGTCCGATTCCAACTACCAGCCCCGGATTTTCACCGACTCGCTCTTTCTTTCAGAGGCTGTGACTAATCATGTGATCCCTTTGGAAAACCTGTCGCCGGAAACGATCTACTGGTTCCGCATCACTTCGGGGAACAGTGAGGGAACGGCTGCGGATACGGGGTATTTCATCACCCAATCTACCTCTTCAGGAACTGTGGAAGCCTATTTCAACCATACAGTTGACACAACTGTGAGCAAGGGGGAAAAGGCAAAAGGTGACCAGAACTTCGAAACCCTGCTGGTAGACAGGATCGATCATGCCGCATACAGCATCGATATCACGTTATGGGAATTCGCTGACCTGACCGCTATTGCTGATGCCCTGGTTCAGGCAAAAGATCGGGGGGTGAAGATACGCTTCATCTATAACCATGCTCCTAACACTCCATTGATCGATTCCCTGCTGGCCCATGGAATACCGATGCTGAAACGGGAATTTGATACCACGTACGACATGCATAACAAGTTCTTGATCTTCGACTACAGGAACAACCCGGATCCTGGGACCTGCTACCTGAATACCGGGTCGGCCAATGTGTCCCATCCCATGTTCCATTCCGACTGCAACAACATGATCATCATCCAGGATGCCTCGCTGTGTGCGGTGTATACACGGGAATTTGAACAGATGTGGGGATCGCATACCGATCTGCCCAACCCAGTCCGGGCCCGGTTCGGCACGCAGAAAACCGATAATGTACCGCATCTCCTGAATGTAGCCGGAACCCGGATGGAGGTTTGGTTCGTCCCGACCGACCATGTTGCAGCCGGGACCTGTTCCCTGATCAGCAGAAACACCACGAAAAGTCTTTTCTTTTGCATGTATAAGTTTTACCTGGAGGATATCGAAGATACGCTCCACATCCTATTCAACTCCGGGATGAAGATCAGCGGGGTGTTTGACTCTTCCCATGCGTTCCGCACAGAAAGCGTGTATCCGCGAATGAAAGGGGTTGCTTCCACCGGACCGTGGAATCCTCCGGCCGATGTATTCTTCGATCCCATCGACGGACTGCTTCACCACAAATATTGCATCATCGATGCCGACGCGGAAGAGGGGAACAAGATCACAGTGACCGGATCCTTCAACTGGGATCCGGAAACAAATGCAGGGAATGATGACAATGCCCTGGTCATCTTCAACTCAAGGGTCAACAACCTTTATTTCCAGGAGTTCATGGCCCGGTACAAGGAGTCGGGAGGGAATCTGATCGGTATCACAGAACCCGAACCCTTCGTTCCTCCAAACCGGCTCGGACAGAATTTTCCCAACCCGTTTGAAACCACCACTACCATCCGGTACAACCTCTCAACCTCTGGAAAGGTCAGCCTGATCCTCTACGATGCAGGCGGGAGGGTGATGGACCAGCTGGTTAACGGCTGGGAGCTCTCGGGAAACCATGAGGCGCATTGGGACGCTACGCGTTATCCGCCGGGAATCTATTATTATCAACTGAAAACCGGGAATTTCAGTGAAACGAAAAAGATGGTGGTTGTTCAATAGACAGTCGGCAGTTTGCAGTTTGCAGTTGGATTATTCCTTCAGCTCTTTCTCCAGGGTTTTTTCGATAAATTTGTTCAACGACATTCCCTGTTGAATCGCTCTCTGATAAGCAAGTTTGTGTATTGAAGGTTTCACTCTGACATTGAAACTCCCTTTAAATGGCTTATCAGGTTGAATGTTCTTTTCTTTGCAGAAAATGATATAATCATCCACGGCTTCTTCGAATGCTTTTTTTAAATCATGAGCATATTCAGATTCAAATGTTATTAAATCATTTACATGCTCAATCTTCCCATAGAACACTTCATCTTCAGCTGAAAAGCTAACGGATCCGATATAATCTTTATACGTGAGTGTATTCATTATTTTAAAGCATTTTATTGTTTTTCAATTTTATAACTATCAATTCAAGAATGTATCTTTTTACCTCTTTTGCGGGATGTGGTTTATGAAACATAATCTTGTCATTTAATTCCTTGTTGTAGAACATCACCGCTGAACCAGAGGCTCTTTTCCTCCCTTCTTCAATGTAATCGAAACCTTTTAATAATGTAACTAGTTCGTCATAAGTGAAATTCTTGGGTAGCCTTAGGAGTTTTTCTTTTAGCTTTTCATGCCTGCTCATGAATATTGTTTTGTTGCAAATATAAGAAATATATTTTGAAATGCAACTGAAAAATAGTCGCACAGGCGAAAAGAAAGATTGGACTAAAGCCCTTTTATCAGCTCCCTCACACCATTCACCTCACTACGATCTCATCCACAAATACCCAGCATGCCCCTCCAGCGGAGGGATGCCAGTCGGGATTTTTCAGCAAACCGGAAACCTGGAAACGGATATACTGGATGCCGGATGCCCCTAAATCCCCTAAAGGGGACTTGCTCCCCTCTCCTTGAGGAGAGGGGTTGGGGGTGAGGTGAATCCCGTATCCCGTATCCCGTATCCCGGATGCCAGTAAGGTGAAGAGAAATGTTCGGGTGACGGGCTCGGTACGTTGGTCTCCCTCAACGGTTTGTTCCCCAATCTCCCGGAAATTCGTTCCATCCTCAGAGACCAGACAGGTGATGGATGCCGGATGAAAAATCCAGCTTTTCTGGTCCCAGAGGGTGCTGATCTGGAGGGTGTCCACAGTTTGAACCTGCCCGAGGTCAAGATCCAGGGTGAAGTTTTCGCCTTCCCATCCCAGCCAGTGGGCTTTGAAGTCGTTAGCTCCAAAAACGCCGTTGGTCAAAATCGCGAGGTCCCCATTGCTGTATTTGGCCGCCGGCAGGGGAGAGGCTGTAACCTTGTTCCGGAATGCCAGGTTCCCGTTCACCTGCACGTTGATGAACCGTTTTGTGGTCTCATAATAGTGGTCGGGCGTAAGCCCTGATTCGCTGAGTGTTTGCACGCCGGCTTCATGGCAGGTTTGGATAAACTGCTCCAGGGTGGCAGCCATCTCGTTGCGCAATATAAAATCGTCACCCTGGTTGGTGTACCATCCCCTGGGTCCGAACATGTCATTTTTACCGATCTCCATGATGGCATATTGCAGTGATAACCTGGCCGTTTGGATATGAAGCAGAAGTGTAGGGTCATTCTTTACAGCCTTTTCTGCCTGATCGAAAAGCCGGTTGTATTCGTTCATATTCCTCATCGAGAGCATGCTGTTCTGATGGGCAGTCGGGTGCTCATAAATGTCGAGGCGATCCCCGCTTTTCTCCATCTCATGGCTCAGGAGATGAATATACTGGTTGATAAAGTGTCCTGCCTCTCCATAGTAACCATTCAGGAATTCAGTGAGTACCGAGTCTGCATTGACATCAGGGTTCCAGAGTAACCTGGAAATCAGATAGGATTTCAGCTCCGAAAATTCGTGCCCGTTTCCGGTGTTGGATTGCTGGAAGTGTTCGTGAATGTTGTTTTCAGTGAATAGCTGGATGTTCGACTGGAGGATGTGCAGGTTCGGAAAGGGATTTACGTGGTGGTTGAAATTGACCGAATAGTCCCAAAGGTAAATATGGTTGCAGATCTTTCCCCATGCTTCCATATCTTTCATGAAGGATTCGCTGCTTGCATCTTCACGGATGGGCTTACTCCGGTTTAGTTCGATGGTACACAACATCACCTGCACATTATCAAGGGGTTTGGTTTTAAGCGGCGCTTTCCGACTGTACTGATAGGCGAGGGTGGAGATGGTTTTGTCGGGAAACTTTGTTGCCACTTCATTCACAAACCGGATGATGGGTCCGGCCGGGCTACCCTCTTCCCGGATGATCTTCTTGCAGGCATCGCACTGACAGTAAGAGAAGTTGTCGTTCTGGCTCACCGACCAGATGGTCTTGTCGGGCTGCAGGATCATCTCCGTCCCGAGCTTGTTCAGGGTGATCTTCAGCATCTCCGGATTGGAGAGACATGGCTGGTCGATGATCCGCTTGCCGTTCATCAGGGCGAACCAGTCGGGATGTTCTTCAAAATAGTCCTCCCAGGGAATCAACCGGTGGAATGTATGGACATAGTAACCCTTTGGGAAAAGCTCGTCAATGGTATAGAGCCGCTGCCAGTCGCAATAATCTTCATTCTGGCAAAATGTTCCATTGATGATTCGAACCTGGTTGACTGGTGCATCACGGTAATTCAAGTCGGGAAGATAGATCATGTCACTTGAGGGAATTACTTCATAATCCACGCTGTATTTCCGGCATCCGAGTTGTTTTTCCAAAAGATCAATCACTCCGTAGATGCACCCTTTATGGCTTCCGCCGGTAATGAATAGTTGATTCCCTATAGTCTGGATTGTAAAGCCATCGGGATCGGATATTCCGGGAGAGGAATTGATGATGATGGCATCTTCGGTGGTGATTTTATCAGAGTTTGCAATTGGCAGTTTGCAGTTGGCAGTGCGATGGATATATTCCTGGAGGATTTCAGCTGCCCTTTTCTCCTGTGAAGCCGGATTGGCGGGTATGATTATCTTGAAGGTGCTTCGGTGATTGTCCACGATCAGCAGTCCCGCTTGCAGGGAGAATGTAAGTGTTACGAGGAGGAAGAGGAGGGGGTATTTGGTCATTGGTCATTGGGCATTGGTTGTGTTTCGTATTTCGTATTTCGTATTTCGTATTTCGTATTTCGTATTTCGTATGTCTGTTGCATCTAGCATCCAGAACAAATATACTAAACATCCGGCATCCGGCATCCGTGAACTTTTTCTACCTTTGCTGTGAATTTTCTAACACAGAATCGATGAGCAAATTTATTGGGATCAGACACGAGGATAAGTATGAGATGGAGCGCAGGGCACCGCTGACACCCAAACATATCGAGCGACTTGTAAAACAAAAGAAGCTTGACTTTGTCGTACAATCCTCTCCCAAAAGGATTTTCAGTGATGAGGAGTATATTCAGGCAGGTGCAATGGTGGCGGATAACCTGGACCAGTGCTCTGTGATTTTTGGCGTAAAAGAGATGCCGCTCGATTTCTTTCAAGAGGGGAAAACCTACGTGTTCTTTTCTCATGTGATCAAAGGCCAGCTGTATAATATGCCGATGCTCAGGCGTATGATGCAGGTGAGA
The DNA here is from genome assembly GCA_014860625.1 of Bacteroidales bacterium. Classification (GTDB taxonomy): domain Bacteria; phylum Bacteroidota; class Bacteroidia; order Bacteroidales; family FEN-979; genus QYOJ01. The sequence continues at coordinate 12,511 of JACZJJ010000112.1, forward strand.
TGCAACCTGATCGATTACGAAAAGGTTGTAGACGAACAAAACAAACGACTGATCTTTTTTGGGCGGTATGCTGGTCTGGCCGGCATGATTAACTCATTGTGGGCTTTGGGTTTGCGACTGAAAGATTATAAACTGGGGACCAAACTTTCGAAGCTGAAACAAGCACGGCATTACCACTCCCTGGATGAAGCGAAAGAGGCGATCGCATTGGTTGGGCAGCAAATTGCGGAAGAGGGGATTACTTCCGAATTACGTCCCTACGTCATTGCCTTTACCGGCGACGGAAATGTCTCCCAGGGAGCACAGGAAATACTCAACTGGTTACCGGTAAAAGAGATCACACCGGAGAAACTGCATACGCTGCATCTCCGAAAAAAACTCCCCGACAATTTAATTTACAAGGTGGTTTTCAGGGAGAAAGACCTGATGGAGCGGATTGACGGCAGCCCTTTTGACCTTCAGGATTACTACACCCATCCGGAGAACTACCGAAGTATGTTCGAGCAATACCTACCCTTTATTTCTGTTCTGATCAACTGCATTTACTGGGATCCGAAATATCCGCGCATCATTACCAAAGATGCTGTCAGTAAGCTTTTCGCCAAAGGAAGACCGAAGTTGACAGTCATCGGAGATATCAGCGTGGATGTGGAGGGATCGGTTGAATGTACCCTGAAGCCTGCTACCATTGAAAAACCAATTTACGTTTATCACCCTGACACAGACACCGTAACTGATGGTCACGACCCTGACGGACTGCTGATGATGGCGGTGGATATACTCCCGGCTGAGTTGCCCCGTGATGCTTCGGCGAGTTTCAGTGATGTGTTGATCAACTTTGTCAAACCAATCGCTGATGCCGATTTTGAGGAACACTTTGACGATCTCGATCTCCCCAGGGCGATCAAGAAGGCTCTGATCCTGCATAACGGCGAACTGACTCCCGATTATGCTTATCTGGAAAAATACCTCTAGAATTACGAATGAAGAATTACGAATGACGAATGAAGAATTACGAATTGAAATACCTTCCCTAATCGCTAATCGCTAATCCCTAATGAAAAAGGTCCTCATTCTCGGTTCCGGACTGGTTGCCCGCCCGATTATCCGCTATCTGCTCAAGAAAAATTTCTTTGTAACTGTTGCTTCCAATACGCCCGATCGTGCATTGGAGATGATTGACGGCAATCCACATGGTACTGTTGTCGATTGGGATGCTTCAGCCGAAAGCCAGCTTGATGCCATGATTGCAGCGCACGATATCACTGTCAGCCTTCTGCCGTTTGGATACCATGTTGGAGTTGCCACACTTTGTTTGAAAAATCGTAAGAGTATGGTTACTACTTCATATGTTAAGCCTGAGATGAAAGCCCTGGATGCCGCCGCACGCGAAGCCGGAGTGATTCTGCTGAATGAACTGGGGCTTGATCCGGGGATCGACCACATGTCAGCCATGCGCATCATTGACCACATTCATAACAATGAAGGCGCCGTTCTGGAATTCTACTCTTTTTGCGGAGCACTTCCCGCTCCTGAAGCGGCAGACAATCCATTTAAATACAAATTCACCTGGAGCCCGAAAGGAGTTCTGATGGCCGGAAACAATGACGGTGTCTACCTGCGGCATGGGGAGATCATTAACGTACCAACCGAGGATCTGTTTAAAAACCCGATTCTTATTGAGTGTCCACAGGTTGGAACCCTTGAAGTATATCCAAACAGGGACTCCCTTGCATACAAAGACCTTTATGGCATCCCGGAGACAAGAACCCTTTACCGTGGAACCCTCCGCAACCAGGATTGGTGCGGGATCTTGGATTACATGAAAACAATCGGACTCTTCTCTTATGATCCTATTGATATGACGGGAATGACTTACGCTGACCTGCTCAGTAGGCAGTTGGCAGTTGGCAGTGGGCAGTCAGCAACAGATCACCGTATTAGCACATCAGCACATCAGCACATTACCACATCACTCAAATGGCTCGGCCTCTTCGACACTACTCCGATGAACCGAAGCCAGGCTTCTCCTTTCGACGTGGTTTCCGATTTGATGATCGGCAAGATGTCCCTGAAAGAGAATGAACGGGATATGGTTGTAATGCAGCATACTTTTTTGGCCGGATATTCCGATGGCCGGAAAGAGGTGATCAGAAGCCGGATGCTTGATTTTGGAATCCCCGGTGATGATACAGCCGTTGCACGCACTGTGGCACTTCCGGCAGCCATTGGGGTGGAAATGATATTGAATGGTGAGATCCCTGCTACAGGTGTTCATATCCCTGTAATTCCTGAGATCTACACACCAATTCTCAACCAGTTGGAAGCGATGGGGATCAGGATGGAGGAAGAGTTTGGTCTCCCTGTTTCAGAAAATATTCAATAACAATAACCGTTATCTTTGCTGACTGCAAAATTGCATTTTGCAATTTTGCCATTTTGCTATTTTACCATTTTACATCTGACTTGACATGAACGCAACAACCATCATTGTCTTAATCATCATCGGGCTTATTGTTTATGCCATATATGACATGCGCAAAAAGAAACCTGAAAACGGACAGGCCAACGAGAAACAACGTCAGAATGGAGATCAGTCAGGAAGCCAAATAGGTGGGAAACGAAGGCGGAAAGGCGGTTATGGGAAGTGGATAGGAGGCGGATTGGGATGGGCTTTCGGCGGCCCGATAGGCGCTATCATTGGGTTTTCTCTGGGATCAATGTTCGAAGGTGTCGGTTCTGGTCAGTTTGCCTATAAAGGAACACCACGGGGTGATTTTGCGATGAGTTTGCTGGTTCTCTCTGCAGCAGTGATGAAAGCCGATCAAAAGGTCCTGCGCTCGGAACTGGAATATGTGAAATCGTTTTTCTATCGGCAGTTTGGAGAAACGGAGGGAACCCGGCTCATCCTTATGCTCAAAGAGATCCTTGCACAGAATATAAATGTGCCTGAGGTCAGCCAGCAGATTGGGCAGTTTATGGATGACTCTTCAAAACTACAACTGGTTCATTTTCTCTTTGGTATCGCAGCAGCCGATGGCCATTACCATCCCGAAGAGGTGGCTGTGATAGAACAAGCTTGTGGGTATATGGGCGTTTCGCATGCCGACTACCTGTCGATCCACGCGATGTTTGTCAAGGATCCGCACTGGGCATACGATGTATTGGAAATTACAAAGGATGCCACGGATGCCGAAGTGAAGAAATCGTACCGTGATCTGGCGAAAAGGCATCATCCCGACAAAGTGGCTCATCTTGGCGAGGACATCAAAAAAGCTGCAACCGAGAAATTCCAAAAGATCAATGCAGCTTACGAAGAGATCAAAAAGAAGAGGGGAATCTCCTGACTCCCCTCTGTAGCGTTCGTGTTTTGTGTATAAGTGACTCTTTTAGTTCGATCGTACGATCCGCTTGGTTACGATTCGTTCACCATCCTTCACTCTTACAAAGTAGATGCCTTCAGGAAGATTGCTGATATTCATTTGGTACTTTGAACTTCCTGACAGGATTTCCGATTTCAACGTTTTGCCTGTAATATCAAGAATACAAGCCTCCATATTGATGTTCGAAACATCTCCGGGAACCAGGTTAACAATACCGGATGTCGGATTCGGATAGATGGCAAATGTATTTTCTGCTTTGTATTCGATGCCAAGGCCAGAACCCTCCTGCGTAACTGTTACCTTTTCGGTTAAGATCCCGTCGCCGGTAACGGTTATCTCCGCCATCCGTGAATTAGCTGACGGATTTTCTGTATAAGTGGCTGTAATCGTTCCATTACCTGTACCGGAAGGAGAAACCGTACACCATGATGCATCGCTCATAGCAGTCCAGTTGGTGTTTGTTGTTACGTCAAACATTGTAGATCCGCTCGAGGATGTTACATCCTGGTTCTCAGGAGATACCATCAGGGTCAACGCTGCACCGTTCTGTGTTACTGTTACCATCTGCGGAGAGAGCCCTGCAACTGTAATTGTAATTGTTGCTACTCTGGTTGCTGTTGTGGTGTTCTCAGAATAGTTAGCTGTAATGGTGCCATTTCCATTCCCTGATGTCGGCGAAACGGTACACCAGGTTTTGTCGCTGCTTGTATTCCAGGCGGAGTTTGAAGTCACAGAAAAGGATGTACTTCCGGCTTCGGCCGAAACATTCTGATTTGACGGGGTTACGGTAAGAGAAGGGGGGGGCGCACCTACCGCTGTAAAAGAGCCGGTTTGAATTCCTGAATGCGGGGTACACTTGTAATTATACATGCCTGCAACGGTTACTTTATACTCAAAAACCTGGTTGCCGCTGGTCATCGGAGAATCCCAGGTGGCAGCTCCTGCTGGAACCGATGTTGAGGTGGTTGTATGGCTTCCCTCAACCCATTGCCAGTGGATGGTATCACCCACCTGGACGTCTGGAATATTGGAAGGGTTAAAGTAAAAATTCCCAACCAGAACGGTATGCTTGACAGCAAATGAACTGGAGGCTGAAAGGGTGAGGACAAAGACAATCAATACCGAAAATATATGTGTAAATTTTTTCATGATTCCGTGAATTAAATATTAATTTAGACTAATTAAAAGCAAAGATAATACATATATGTGATTTGTCAAGTAAAAAATCAAAATAATTATCAACATAAACCTCCTTTATCTACCCGGTTGGTAAGTTCCATTGTGGGTTTTTAATAAATTCGCTAACCTGAAGGGTTTAAACTACCTGTTTTATGGATAACGTTCTCTTTACCGAAGCAACGCTTGGTCCGCTGAAACTCCGGAACCGGTCAATCCGTTCTGCTGCATTTGAGGGAATGTCGCCCGGACATGTTGTCTCTGACGACTTGATTAATTATCACAGGGCTGTTGCGGCGGGAGGAGTTGGTATGACAACAGTTGCTTATGCAGCTGTCTCACAAAGCGGGCTCTCCTTTAATCATCAGCTTTGGCTTAGGGATGAAGCTATCCCGGGACTGCGAAAACTAACCGATGCTGTCCACACTGAGGGTGCTTATGCTGCTATCCAGATTGGCCACTGTGGCTTGATGGCAAAAAAGTCCATCTCCGGTGGCTTATGTCTCGCTCCGTCGGGGAAGTTCAATCTGTACGGCCCCACCTGGCCCAGAACAATAACAAAGGATGAGATCAACTCGGTCGTTCGCGATTTTGGAAAAGCCGTTCACCTTTCCCGTAAAGCCGGATTTGATGCCGTAGAAGTACATGCCGGTCATGGCTATCTGATCAGCCAGTTTCTTTCACCCTATACGAACAAGCGAAAGGATAACTATGGTGGACCATTTGAAAACCGAGCACGGTTTATGATTGAAGTGATCAGGGAGGTGATGAAAGCCGCCGGGAATGATTTAGCAGTTGTTGTCAAAATGAACCTTCGGGATGGATTTAAAGGCGGAATGGAAATTCGTGAAGCGATCGAAGTCGCAACTATCCTGGAATCGGAAGGTGTTCATGGTCTTGTATTAAGCGGCGGATTTACCAATAAAGCTCCCATGTATGTGATGCGTGGCCGGATGCCTGTGGGCGTAATGGCCGCCTCACTCAAACAAGATAAGTGGATGAAGCCATTCCTGAAATACTTCGGAAATCTGCTGATGAAACCGGAACCGTTTTCGGAAGGATATTTCCTGGAAGATGCACTTAGGATAAGGGAGTCAGTCAAATTACCAGTAGTCTATGTGGGAGGACTTGTCTCCCTTGAAAAAATTGAAGAGGTGCTCGGGAAAGGGTTCGAGTTTGTCCAGATTGCCCGGGCCCTGATCAATGATCCTGGCTTCATCAATAAAATAAAAACGGGAGAGATCACCCGTTCATCTTGCAAACACTCCAACTACTGTATCGCCGTGATGTACTCAGATAAAATGAGATGCTATCAGCACGAAAAAAACCTTCCCGAGAAGTGGAGGAAGAAGCTGGAAGGACGCAGGACGTGAGACGTAAGACGTAAGACGTAAGACGTGGGATGTATGATCGTTCGGCCATCCAGCATCCTCCCTGATCCAACTCACAACCTCACCACCTGATAGGCTTGCGTGATTAATCCCAGCAAATGATCATCCACCTCCTCAGGTGATCCGACGGCAACAAAATGCGCAACTCTGTTCTTTGATACCCTGACCACCTTATTGACAGGAAACCCTTCTCTTACTTCCGTTAACACAAATTCAATCTCAACCCTATCTTTTTTTACTTTTAATGCCAGGAATGTACTGACGGAGGAGACAAGAATAGCATTTTTCACGGATGAGACCTGAACGTCGCTGAACGATTTAACATTTTCAAGTATCATTCTGACGATTTCCTCCAGTATCAACGGCCGTCCAGAAAAGTGATTCTCGAGCGGAACTACCAGGCAACTGTGCTGCTGATGGTTGTGTTTAAATTGCCTCTTGCAGTTCTGACAAACCCACATGTTGATTTACAAGTTACAAATTATGATTTACGAATTTACTGCTTTTCTTCTTTTAACTTGCCCACTTGCCCACTTGCCCACTTGTCCACTCGTCCGCTTGCCCACTTTTTTTCGTAGTTTTGATCCAAACTTTCCGACAATGAAAACCCTGCTTCTCATCATTTTTCTGTCAATTTCTCTTTCGGCACGCTCTCAGGAGTCTCATCCCTACATTCCTGAGACAGACCCAATGGTGCTGGAGAAGCTGGAGCAGTGGAAAGATCTGAAGTTTGGCCTGCTGATGCACTGGGGCCCATACAGTCAGTGGGGTATTGTTGAATCGTGGTCACTGTGCTCTGAGGATGAGCCCTGGTGTAAACGAAAGATGAAAAATTATGTGGACTACTGCCGTGAGTATGAAAAGCTTAAGGATACGTTCAACCCGGTAAATTTTGATCCGGAAAGCTGGGCCCGGGCAGCAAAAGAGGCAGGGATGAAGTACGTTGTTTTCACCACCAAGCACCATGATGGGTTCTGCATGTTTGATACAAAGGAGACGGATTATCGGATTACGGATGCCGGATGCCCGTTTTCTGAGAATCCCCGGTCAAATGTCACAAAAGAGATCTTTGATGCATTCCGTAATGAGGGATTCCTGACTGGCGCTTACTTCTCCAAACCCGACTGGCATTGCAACGACTACTGGGCTGAGGAGTGGGCCACACCTGACAGGAATGTGAACTACAGTATTGAAAAATATCCTGAACGCTGGCAAAAATATTGTGATTTCACCAAAAACCAGATTGAGGAACTGATGACAGAGTATGGTCCTGTAGATATTCTCTGGCTCGATGGAGGCTGGGTAGCTCCCCAGAACGGACAGGATGTCAATATGGGGGACATTGTAGAGATGGCAAGGAAGCATCAGCCAGGACTTATCGTGGTTGACCGGGCAGTGGGAGGGAGGTATGAAAACTACCGCACTCCCGAACAGCATATTCCCGGCGAATTGCTGGACTATCCCTGGGAGACCTGCATGACGATGGCGGGTTCGTGGTCCTATGTGCCGAACGACAGGTACAAGCCAACCCGCAAAATTGTTCATCTGTTGGCCGATATTGTGTCAAAAGGAGGAAATTACCTTCTAAACATTGGTCCCGGCCCCGACGGTTCTTGGCATGATACCGCATATATCAGGCTTCAGGAAATTGGAAGTTGGATGAAAATTAACGGAGAAGCCATTTACGGATCTCGTCCAATTCTGCCTGTTGAATACAAAAATATTCGGTTTACATGCAACCCGGATGGCACGGTTTACCTGATTTACCTGGCCAATGAGAATGAAATCACCCTGCCGTCAACCATCTTTGCTGACGGGTTTCTGCCTTCAGGTGGATCGACGATACAACTTCTTGGCAGGAAAGGAGATCTTAAATGGAAAAAGGAAGGAACGGGTTTTCGTATCGAAATCCCAGCTTCATGGCGTGAACACCCTCCATGCGATTATGCCTGGACATTCAGGATTAGGAATAAATAATAAGGGTGTAAAACGCAGGGGTGAGTTGTCAGGCTGCGTTTTCGTGCTCTTTTTTCGACAATGTAAACCGGAAAATACTGCCTTCACCGAGAGTGCTTTCTGCCCAGATCTTGCCACCATTCCGTTCAACAAATTCCCGGCAGAGTTTCAACCCTAAACCACTTCCCTGTCCCAAAACAGCTCCGGCAGAAGAAAAGGAGGTGCCGTCATTGAAAATCTCACGGGCATCTTCACTTCGCATTCCAACACCGCTATCGCGTACTTCTACGAGAATTGTGTTTTCAGGATCTTCCTCGAAGGAATCCACATTGATCGTTACATGGCCGCCTTCCCTGGTAAATTTAATGGCGTTGTTTGTGAGATTTCGCATCACAACACTCAGCATGTTTGAGTCGAAATAGGCAGGACCATCATTCATTATCTCACTGGTCAGCTGGATATTTTTTGCTGCTGCACTTGCTCTCATCAGTTTGATTGAATCATCCACGATCTTTTTTACATGTTGCATCTGCGGTTCGTACAGGATGTCTCCTCGCTGGTTGCGAGCCCAAAAAAGGAGGTTTTCAACAAGGGTATAAGATGACTCGATACTGTCCCGTATACTTTCAAGCGATTCATGCAATTTCTGATGGTCCAGATCGTCGTAGTTTGACATGATGAAGTTGAGGATCTCTTTCAATGTTCCCATCGGAGCCCTGAGATCATGACTGATGATGGAGAGCAGCTTGTCTTTTGTCGCATTCAGGAGAGATAACTGGTCATTTTTATCTTCCAGCATCAGGTTGTTTTGTTTCAGTTCATCCTTGACTGCTTTTAACTGAAGGTGAACTCTCACCCGGGCAAGTAATTCAGCAGGTTTAAACGGTTTGGAGACATAGTCTTCTGCCCCCATCTCGAGTCCTTTCACAATATCGCTGGTTTGGCTGAGAACAGTTAGGAATATAATCGGAATCTGAAACGTCTCCTTGCTGGACTTCAATCTGCGGCAAACTTCAAATCCATCCATGACAGGCATCTTGATATCAAGCAGAATCAAATCAGGACTCGCTGATTCTGCCAATTCAAGTGCCATTGCTCCATTGGTTGCTGTCAGAATTGTATATCCTTCGTATTTGAGAAGTCCTTTCAGCGTCGCAATATTGGAGTCATTGTCATCAACGACAAGAACTTTTAAGCCTGATTTATCACTGGATAAATTTGGTTCCATGGTGGACAGATTTGGTATCTATCACAAATATAGATGATTTTTTGAGCTCCTCGGTAAAAAGGAAAATTTATTTGTAAGGCTCCGAACCTAAAATGTAAAGACTTGGGAATGATTAATCGTGGAATCGCCAGCTCACCCCAAATTTGAATGCGGCATCCTGCATGGGATAGCTGGGGACCATAAAATATGTTCGACCCATAAAGCTGGCATTAAAATGAGAATAGGCGAGAAAGAAACGGGCCCGCTGAATTTTTACATTGACAAAGACATCCATGTAGAGGTAGTTTCCGATTTCTTTCTTATCCTGGAGAAAAAACATATGCGAAGCAGGCATATAGCTGTCTGCATAATATTTCGTGTTGTAAAAGAAATTCAGCCCTGGCTGGACCACAGCTGCTCCTTTGAAAAGGGGTTGTGTAAAGTAGATTGCCAGGTTGCCCATGAATGCAGGAACCCTGATTACGTTGGCTCCCTGAATCGTCTGGTATGCGAACTCGCCTTTGAACTTAAAGCGCCACACGTCGATATCTGTGGTCAGCCAGCCACGGATATAGCCGATTCCTGCGCTCTCCTGTTGCGGGATTGCTGCAGTATCGAGATAAACATAGTTGGAAATCCGGCTCATGGTGGCGCCCAGGGAGAAATATTTCATTGTATATGTGGCAGATGCAGAGATGAGGCCCTCTTTTTCCCAATTATTGTCCCACCTGAAATTGTTGCTTTGATAGTGCTGAAAAAACCAGTCTGGTTCATGGGAGCGGTAGTAACCTGCCAGTGAAAGGACTCCAAGGTTGCGTTTCAATGATCCAAGAACCTGACTTACTTTCGCGTTGAAGCTGATGTCTCCTTCATTGTATGTTCCCAGAACATAATCGGCATAAGCTTCCATGGAGAAAGTCTTGAAGGGTCTGAAGGAGATCCATCCTGATGGAACGATCTGGTTCAGAAAGTATTTGTTATGCGGGTTAACCAGTTCTATGTCAGCCCAGCCCTTATCAAAATAGAGATAGTACGTGTGTAAGTCGGGGTAGGTTATTTCAATATATTGATGCTTCAATTTGAATTCAAGCTGAATACGCCGGTAATTTCTGGAAGGATTGAAGCTTGGATTGGACCAGGATACGATATTCTCGAATTTCTGAATCATGATCGAATCTGTCGTTTGGGTAGAGTCAAAATAGATATTGGTATAGAATCCAGCCGAAGGGTCGTCATCTATATAGTTAAATACCTGGCGGTTAAATTGGAATGAATAGGTAATTCTTCCCAGTTCAATACGCTTCCGAAGCTGTTCAATCGAGTCGAGTTGGTAGAGGTCGTGCCTGGTAAGATCGAAAAACTGCTTTACATAGAACCCCGATGACTTTACGCGGGTCTGGGCAGAGGGGAGGTTGACTGCCATGATCTCACGGTTGGTCTCAAGATTTTGTTCAAAAACGGAGTCGTATTTTATGCCCCCGTTCTCTTCATTTTTTATCCTGTTCACAAGGAAGTTGGCGATCAGGCCATACCTTTTGGTTTTGGACAGAAAATGTGCTGTTAGCACGAAGTTGACCAGATTGGTTTTTTGTCGCAGGTAAGCGCCAGGAGAGCTCGACACATGAAACGTAAAGCCGAGATTTAATCCCCGGTAAATATTTCGGCTGAACCGTGCGATGAAGTTGAGTTCTTTTTTTGCCCCCTGCACATATTCCAGCTCAGTATAAGTTTTTAACACCCTGTAATAGCGGACGCTATCGTTTAGAAACAGATAGTTGTCAAATGTATGGATGCCAAAGTCGAAGCCACCGGTTTCCCTGATAGGGTAGGAGAAGAGGTTGTTGTAAGAAGAGCCAATGTTTCCCAGGGTTGCATGGAATGCATTGCTACGTGTAAGAAGGTCATAATTCTGAAATCCTGTGATGGAGGTATCCAGTGGATGGAGTTTCAGTTTTCCTTCGATGTCGATATCGTTATTGAAGTAAGAAACACTTGTTGAATCTCTGTGAGGAGTTGTGGAGTCGGAAGGGACAACCTGGGAGAGACAGATAGAGGTTGTGGTGAGAGTAAGGAAAAGAAGCAGCAGTTGTACGCGCATAGGTAACATCGATATTGGCAGTAAAAGTACGAATTACCGGGTAATTTATTGCCTGATTGGGAGGAGGTCAAAAAAAAAGCCCCGGATAAAAATCCGGAGCTTTAGAAAATTTCGGCGACGACATACTCTCCCACATAGTATTGCAGTACCATCTGCGCGAGTGGGCTTAACGACTCTGTTCGGAAAGGGAAGAGGTGAACACCACTGCTATAGTCACCGTAAAATCTTCAGTAAAGACGAGGCATGCCTCGTCTCCACAGTACGATAATGACATATATATGAAAGAAAACACAACCAAAAACCTACAAATTAACACGATAGAGACGCAAAGCGTCTTCACAAGTAGAAAGCATACGGGTAATTAGTACTGCTCGGCTTTGACATTACTGCCTTTAGACCTACAGCCTATCAACGTCCTAGTCTTGAACGACCCTTAAAGGAAGTCTCATCTTGATCTGAGTTTCGCACTTAGATGCTTTCAGCGCTTATCTCATCCGAACGTAGCTACTCTGCGATGCAGTTGGCACCACAACAGATACACCAGAGGTTCGTCCAACTCGGTCCTCTCGTACTAGAGTCAGGTGATCTCAAACTTCCAACGCCCACAACAGATAGGGACCGAACTGTCTCGCGACGTTCTGAACCCAGCTCACGTGCCACTTTAATCGGCGAACAGCCGAACCCTTGGGACCTTCTTCAGCCCCAGGATGTGACGAGCCGACATCGAGGTGCCAAACCACCGCGTCGATATGAGCTCTTGGCGGTGATCAGCCTGTTATCCCCGGAGTACCTTTTATCCTTTGAGCGATGGCCCTTCCATACGGAACCACCGGATCACTATATCCTAGTTTCCTACCTGGTCGACTTGTTAGTCTCACAGTCAAGCACCCTTATGCTATTGCACTCTACGCA
>JACZJJ010000113.1 GCA_014860625.1 Bacteroidales bacterium
ACAGTGTATAGTAATCCAGCATGTGTTTCTCCAGGGATGCCGTATCTCCATGAGCGGAGATCACTCCTGCATGGGTATCGTGGAGGATTTTAGCCGCATCGCCATCCAAAGTCCCAATACAAAGTATCGGTCGTTTGGCAGCCAGGTATTCAAAGAATTTTCCGGTGAGGATCATCTTTGCATTGGGTGTGTTGTTAATGATAAGAAGCAGTATCTGCGACTGACGCTGCTCGGCCACAACCTGGTCGTGAGGCAGGTAAGGGATTCGGTTCATATAAGGTGTCAGGCCATGCGCTTCCAGCGATTCGGTCACCAGGTGATCGACCTTACCGATCAGTTTTATCTCCAGATCGTTGGCCAGGCCGGGATGGAGAGCGATCAGGTTTTTACATGCAGCCCAGAGCGATTCAGGGTTCCGCGTACTTACCAGCGTTCCGATATGAGCGATGGAGAACTTCTTATCCATTTCCGGGGCCGGATCCTGAAGGATGTCATCCGCGTCGTAACCGTTGGTAATGACATCATATCTCCTGGGTTCGATCCGTTTGAAATCCTCCGCCATGGTATTGCTGATCACGGTTACTGCCGAAGCATCCCTGAGCACCATCTTTTCCAGGCGATGGTGTTCCTTGTTTGCGGAGGCTGTCAACTTCAGATCCTTGTAAAAATCGATGTTGGTCCAGGGATCCCTGAAATCGGCGAGCCACGGGATGTTGAGCTGACGGGTTATTTTCCAGGCAATCAGGTGCATGGAGTGCGGCGGGCCGGTAGATACAATGGCTTCCACCGGGTTATTTTTAAGGTATTTAATCAGTACCCTTACGGATGGGTTGATCCAGAATTTTCGGGCATCAGGGATGAAAAGATTTCCTCTGATCCAAACGGAGATATTTTCCAGGAAACGATTCTGTTTTTTCTCTGAAAGGAAGGCGGCGTTGATTTTTTCCTCTTTTTTCCGACCCATCACTTTCTTATAAGCGCCATAAGGCTCCCAGATGGATTTGCGGAGGATCGTCAATTCCAGGGGGACGTCTTTTTCCAGTGAGTTGTCCTGTTCGGGATATTCAGGGTTGTCGGGGATATACAATACCGGTTCCCAGTTGAAATTGCGCAAATATTTCACGAATTTCAACCAGCGCTGAACCCCGGCTCCCCCGCTGGGAGGCCAGTAGTAGGTGATGATCAGAACTTTTTTCATTCTGCAGTTTTCCATGCTTTCCGGATTTCAAACAGACCGAGAAGCAGGACTAAAACAATGAGTACAAGCGAGCTGATCAAAGAGACTTTCTCCCCAACCACATAGACAGTGGGTTCAAATTTGAATTCCAGCGAATGGGTGCCGGCGGGAAGTATGATAGCCCTGAGGACATAGTTGGCCCTGAAATGGGGTGTGAGATTCCCATCAACGTAGGCATTCCACCCTTTCGGATAGTAGATTTCTGAAAGGACTGCCAGGGCCTCTTTGTTTGTTTCGTATTCGTACACCAGATCGTTGGGAGCGTAAGATTTCAGCTCAATAAAAGATGCCGAATCCCTTCCCGGAGAATAAGATGAGAGCGCACTTTCGAATCGTTTGTCGATGATTGCTGTATCCCCTGGGTTAAATATTGTGATAGCTTCCATCTCCTGGTCGGCATCGTCGACCAACTTATAACCTTCCACAAACCAGGCATGTCCGAGAGCATCATAGTTGCGTTGTGCTGTTGGCTTGCGGTCCTCTCCCGGAAGGATGAAATACTTGGTATTGAGCATGTTCAAGACACTCATGTTCTGCTTGCTAATCTGATTTTCGATGAGTTCCTGGTACCGCCTCAGCTTGGCTCCATGGTAGCCTCCAATACTCTTATGAAAGTAGGAGGTACTGGCATCGTTGAATGTGTTGACTGTCAGGTTGAATACCCTGTAGTCGGGATCGTTATCCTGAAGGATTTGCTGATCGGCTTCCGTGGGAGTAAATGGTTTTTCAACCTTTGTTTTGGTGGTGAAACTGTCGTTGTTCAGATAGCGCTTGCTGATCACAAACATATCCAGCAGAATCAGCGCTGCCAGTATCATGTAAACGTAGGTTTTATTGAGCTTACTGAGCAGGAAAGCCCAGAGCACACCAGCTGCAAGGACGACAAAGGCGAAGGAGCGAAAGGCATCAAGGCGCACAAGCCTGACCCGTTCATCGCGGATGGCCTGCATCATCCAATCGGGGAACTGGAATTGCTGCTGGATTGCGGCATCATTGGCTCCTGTAAAACTGAGTAAGACTCCGGGCATGATCACAAAGAGTAATGCAATTCCTCCCGTGATTCCGGCTGCAATCTGCAACGATTTTACAAGCTTCTTCTGATCCAGGTGCTTTTCGAAGAGCACCTTCAGCGCCATCAGTCCAAGGATAGGCATGGCGATTTCGGCAATCACCAATGACATGGATACAGCCCGAAACTTATTGTAGCCAGGGACGTATTCCATAAAGAAGTCGGTGAAGGCCATAAAGTTGTGGCCCCAGGATAGCAGAATTGACAATACAGTTGCAGACAGAAGCCACCACTTCAGGGGGCCTCTTACAATGATCAGTCCCAGAATAAACAAAAAGAATACAATGGCTCCGACATATACGGGTCCGGCAACGGAAGGCTGGTTGCCAAAGTAAAGGAATGGGAGCGGGTATTTGGTGAATTGAGCGATCTGGTTCTGCGGGACATTGTTCTCTTTCAAAGCTTTTACAATCGCAGAGTTTTCGCTGATTTTTGCCGATGAGGCTCCGCCATAGAAATTGGGGATGAAGAGGGTCATGGTCTCTCCAACTCCGTAACTCCACTGTGTGGCATAATCTTTATCAAGCCCTGATGTTTTGTTTTCGAGATTGCTTGTGAGTTCAGATTTTCCGCGGATGGTATCTTTCCCATATTCCCATGTAGCCCATAGGGTTGCCATGTTTGTTAACACGGCAAAAGCAGCTGCTATAACCAGAATGCCAACAGATGCAGCCAACTTCACAATGCGTTTCTCACGAATGGCGAAGATCAGCTCAAACAGTCCCAGGATAAACACCATGATGACAAGATAATAGGTAATCTGGGGGTGATTTGCCTTGATCTCAAGTGACAGGAAGATGGCTGTGAGGATTCCTCCAAGAATGTATTTTCGTCTCAATGTAAGGATGATTCCGGCAAGAACAGGTGCAATATAGGCAATGGCGTGAGCCTTTGAGTTATGTCCCACATCAATGATGATGAAGAAGTAGGAGGAGAAGGCAAACGCGATCGATCCGGCAATGGCCAGCCAGGGATCAATTTTCAACACGAGAAGCAGGATAAAGAAGCCGATGAAATAGAGAAATACGGTACTTGCCGGATGAGGGAGTCCGAGCGAAAGAACTGTATCCAGATAGCCCAAAACATTTCCCTTGTAGACGACGGAGACCTGGTATGCAGGCATCCCGCCGAACATGGAGTTTGTCCAGAGTGGTTCGGTGCCTGTTTTCTCCCTGAAATCGACGATCTCTTTCGACATGCCGGTAAACTGCATGATGTCGGATTGCTGAATTCGTTTCCCGTCAAGCAACGGGCTGAAATAGATGAGGGTGATCACCAGGAAGACCAGAATAGCGGTGATATAAGGGAGAAGGGCTTTGAAGTCGAACTTTTTCATGGGTTTGAAATTATCGGATTGGTGAAAATAAAAAAAAGAAGATTATAGTTCATAATCTTCTTTCTCTACAAAGGTGGGTAAAAAAATTAATTCTTATCCAACTTTTCGTCTGAAACGCTCAATTTCTTTCTTCCTTTAGCCCTTCTTGCTGCCAGAACCTTCCTTCCGTTTGCACTGGCCATCCGTTCGCGGAAGCCGTGTTTGTTTTTCCGTTTTCTTCTTGAAGGGTTGTATGTTGGTTGTGCCATGGTAACTTAATTTTGGGCTGCAAAAGTAGGAAGATTAATTCTGAATTCAAAATACTGAATCCAAAATAATCAGAAATTTATTCCCGAATCGTTATTTTACAGGAATATCTTTCAGTGTTTCAACGAGAAAGTACCAGAATTTCTCAACGGTAGAGATGTTCACCTTTTCATCCGGGGAGTGAGGAAAACGGATGGTGGGGCCGAAAGAGATCATATCCCAGTTGGGGTATGCACCGCCAAGGATTCCGCATTCGAGTCCGGCGTGGATTGCCCTGATCTCCGGAACCTTGCCGAATTTCTTTTGGTAGACATCTTGCATCGCTTTCAGAATGGCTGACTCAGGATTTGGTTTCCAGCCCTGGTACTGCCCGTCGAAAAAAATCCTGGCGCCGGCAAGTTCAAATACTGACTGGATCATCTGCTCAAGATCAAATTTGGCAGAATCGACAGAACTTCTGAGAAGGCATTGAATCTTGATTTCACCGTTCGCCGATTTTACGATCGCAAGATTGGTAGAGGTCTCAACCAGTCCGGGCATTTCGTTGCTCATCCGGATCACGCCGTTGGGGCAGGCATAGATGGCGTTGAGCAGGTTATGCTGAGTCTTTTCATCGATCCATGATGAAGGAGTTGCTATGGGATCGACCAGGATAGTGAGATCCGGTTCAGTGGCTGAGAGCTCTTTGCGGACAATCTCTGTCAGCACCTTTACATAATTGAGGAAAGCTCCTTTATTTGCTGAAGGAACTCCAACCACGGCAGATGATTCGCGCGGGATGGCATTACGGAGACTTCCGCCAGTGATACTGGCGAGACGCAGGCCGAATTCCCTTTCGGCAACCCACATCAAACGGGTCAGGATCTTGTTTGAGTTGCCGCGACCGAGAGGGATGTCGAGTCCGCTATGCCCTCCTTTGAGTCCTTTGACATCCAGCTTGAACGCTTCAATTCCTGCAGGAGCAGCAACCTCGGTGTAATTGAATGTAGCATTTGCGTTGGTACCGCCGGCACATCCAATGTAGAGTTCCCCTTCGTCTTCCGAATCCATGTTGAGGAGGATATCGCCATGCAGAACTCCTGGCTTCAGTCCGAAAGCGCCTGTCATACCTGTCTCTTCGTCGATCGTAAACAACGCTTCAACCGGACCGTGTTTCAGGTCTTTGGCTGCGAGCACTGCCATGGCAGCGGCTACTCCTATTCCGTTATCCGATCCGAGGGTGGTACCTTCTGCTTTCACCCAGTCACCATCCACATATGGTTTCAATGGATCTTTTACAAAATCGTGTTTGGTGTCTTCATTTTTCTGCGGGACCATATCAAGATGGGCCTGGAGGATGACACCTTTGCGGTTCTCCATTCCGGGAGTTGCCGGTTTGCGGATGATCACATTCCCCACTTCATCAACGATTGTTTCGAGGCCATGTTCTTTTCCGAAATTAACTACGTATTCGCTAACGATTTCCTCGTGTTTGGAAGGGCGGGGGATTTGGGTCAGTTCATAAAAATATTTCCAAAGGGATTCGGGCTTAAGGGTCAAGAGTTTACTCATGATTTATTCAATTTTATTAGGGTTATATTAAAAAGTTGTCGGTTGTCGGTTATCGGTTGTCGGTTCAGGTTTTTACCACATCAGGCACATTGGTTCACATTGGTTCTATTGTGTCCTATGTGACTATTGTGGTTCATTAACGAAATTTCGAAGCAATTATTTTATAAAATCACTTGTTGGCGTTTTCCTTTTGAAGTTGCTGGAAAGAGATGAACCGTTGCTGGTATAGAACCGACATAAATTTGTTCACCCTTTCCGGTGTCTCTTCCGGGGGATCCAGTTTTTCGGGATACTCCCGCTCGAGCTGATCTGAAATCTCCTGCACACTCTTTTTTCCGTCGATCATCAACCAGGTTGCAGATCCGAACTGGTCGAGCTTGATCTGTATAAACCTCTTTTTATTGAGTGGGGCAAGGTAAATTGCGAGCCAGGTTCTCCGGAATCGTGGGAGAAGGATGTTAAGATTTCCATCCTCTCGCTCCTCCTGATTGAGCAAACGCACCGGAACCAGGTCCAGTGCGTTGCTCTTTTTCAGAATTTTTCTTCGTTCAAAAAAGTTTACTTCCATGCTATAACATTCCTGATGCTGGTGGAGCCGGTTCATCTGGTTTGCCAGCATTCTTTAATGGGAGCTGTATCATGATAAAACCAATGAGTCCAATTACGACAAGGCTGATCAGGAACGACGGGTGCTTGAAGAATACGAAATAGTCGTATATAAATATGTTGAACACGGCCAGGATGGCTATCACAAGTCCCATTAATGCCTCCCCGGCGATCATCCCGGAAGCAAGCAGCACGCCGGTATTCTCTGTTCGTATTTTTTGAGCTGCGTTGTATTTTCTTTTTTCGGTAAAATAATCAACAGCACCTTTGAATATCCCACCAACGAAGATGGCAAAAGTTGTCTCGATTGGGAGGTACATGCCAACGCTGACCAGCATCGGGCTTTTGACCTGCATCAGGATAAAGGCGGTGCCCATCAGCATTCCGGCAACGATCAATGGCCATGCCATGGCGCCTTCCACGATGCCTCGCGACAGGATTGCCATGAGGCTTGCCTGCGGAGCTGAGAGGTTTTTGCTGCCAAATCCACCCTGGTATCCCAGGTTGTTTCCGCTTGCGATATCCCCTTCGTGGAGGTAAGCCAGCACGACAAACATCACAGCACCGGCGAATATTACACCGATGATATCTCCCACCTGCATCCGCCAGGGAGTACCACCCAGGATATGACCTGCTTTGAGGTCCTGGAGCATCTCTCCGGCAACAGCAGCAGATACACATACGATGGCTGCGACTCCCAGAACGGCTGCAACGCCAGCCTCTCCCTGAACGCCTAAACCAACCAGGATCAAGGCTGTAACCACCAGGGCAGTCAGGGTTAATCCGCTGATTGGGTTGTTGCTTGATCCCATGATACCAACCAGGTATCCCGAAACAGCTCCGAAGAAGAACGCCAGGATAATCATCAATGTTGATGCAACCACAGCGATCAGGATGCTGGTTTGGAAGATGAAGTAGGTGATGCCGAAGGTGAGAACAGCAACCACAGCAATTCCGGCTATGATGACACCAAAACTGAGGTCGCGTTCAATCCGTTTTTCGCTAGCTTCAACCCCGGAGGCCGCTTTTTTAACATCAGAAATAGAACGGGCAATACCTGTGATGAGGCTCTTCCTCATTTTGTATAAGGTGTAGCCTGCACTCACCAACATGCCACCGATGGCGATCGGCCTGACGATGAAGCGCCAGATAGAGGTGATCTGATAGGTTGGATCGGTAACGCGTTCCATTGCTGCCTCCGCTGAGAGGGTGGGGTCAGAACTCATGAGGTAAGTAGCCCAGGCCTGAAAATCGAAGCTGGGCAGGAGGAAATAAAGAATCATCGGGGCAAGCAGTCCCCAGGCAATCAGACCACCGCTGAAGTTCAACGCACCCAAGCGGGGGCCGATGATATAGCCAACACCCATATAGGCGGGGCTTACACCGGGTGAACTCAGAAGCATGCCTCCTTTGCCTGTGAAGACTGTACCGGCAATGGTTTGCTGTGAAAAGGTGATGAATTTTTCCCACAGGTACTGAAACAGTTTTACTTCAGCCAGGATTTTGATCAATCCACCCAGTCCCATGGCCCAGAACAGAAACTTGGATCCGCCTGCACCGGTCTGGCCTGCCTTATGGATCTCAGCGGCAGCGAGTGATTCGGGAAATGGAAGATCAGCATCTTCAACCATTACCCGACGTAATAGTGCGACGAACATAATCCCGAGGATACCACCGGCAATCAGGATCAATGTAGAGGTTACGTAATGACCAACGGTGAAAAATTCGGGCCATACACCGGAGATAAAGAAGGCCGGCAAGGTAAAGATGGCACCTGCTGCCACCGACTCCCCGATGGAGCCAACAGTACGTGTGAAGTTTTCTTCAAGGATTGTACCTCTCAGCATTCGCAGGATAGCCATACCAAGAACTGCGGCGGGATAGGTGGCAGCGATGGTCATACCGGCCTTTAGCCCAAGATAGGCATTGGCAGCGCCGAGAATAACAGCGAAAAAGAGCCCGATGATTAAAGCTCTTGCAGTAAATTCACTCATTTTGGTCTCTGATGAGACAAATGGGACGAATTTCGGTTGTTCAGACATAAAACGGGATTTTAGTGGTTTTCAATTTCAGGCATCTAAGTAACAAAAAAAAGCGAATCGGTCAACGAGCGGGGATATAAATCAATTTTTTTGAGGCAAAATAGTCCTCATCAAAAAACGCAGAAAGAGGTGTGATTTTCGTGTTCGGATGAAGTGTATCTATTTGTTTATCGATATCTCCTCCACTGAGATAGAGGATTCCGTTCTGCATCTTGTTTTTCTGTTCCCTGGAGATTATTTTCCTGGCGACATGATAAAATCCCCGGATATCCGTAACCGCTCTTCCAGTGACAAAGTGGTACATCCCATTCATCGATTCAAGCCTGTTTTGAACCGGTTCAATGTTCGTTAATTTTAGTTCCCGGCTTATTTCTGCCACCACATGAATCTTTTTTCCGATAGAGTCAAGGAGAGTAAACCGTACATCAGGGAAGAGAATGGCAAGAGGAATCCCGGGCAGGCCTCCACCCGTTCCGGCATCCAGTATGTGGGTGTGAGAGGTGAACCTGATGGCAAGCCCGATGGCAAGCGAATGAAGGATATGGTGCAGGTAAAGATTATTGATGTCTTTTCTGGAGATCACGTTGATCTTTTCATTCCAGTACCGATAAAGATGATCCAACTCAGAAAACTGGTGTTCCTGGTTGGGTGTTAGTGTTGGGAAATATTTTTTAATGTCAGATGTCAGAGAGAGAGAGGTTATTCTTCTTTCTTTTTTGCCTTTGTTGTTTTCGCTTTGGGTGTGTCAGTAGAAGCAACTTTTTTAGCAGCTGGTTTTTTAGCAGCTGGTTTTTTAGCAACCGGTTTTTTAGTTACCGGTTTTTCAACTGCAGGGGTCTCAGCCACAGGAGCCTCAACAACGGAAGCTTCAACAACAGGAGCTTCAACGACAACAGCCTCAACGACAGGAACTTCAATAACAGGAGTTTCAACTACCGGAGTTTCAGCTTTCTCGACTTTTTTGACTTTCTCTACCTTTTGCGGTTTCACCTCTTTTTTAGGGGCAGAAGCGGCTTTGGCGGCTGCTTTCTTTGCTTTCCTGGGGCGGCTTACACCGAAGCTCTTGTTGATAATTTTACCTCTTTTACTCTTTTTATCTCCTTTTCCCATAACGCTCTTTTTAGATATTCTTTAGTAGATATTCTTTATTAGTTATATGTGGCCGCAAAAGTAATAAAACTTTATGGATTGCCCATGAAGTTCTGAATGATCAGATCCGGCTTTTTTATCATCGCCGAGGCCCAGGAGATCAGAGTGTCTGTTACTTCCTCTTCAGGAAGCCTCCAGTTGACTTTTGATTGATGCAATCTTGATGTGAGCCGGTGCAATAGAATGGCAGCAGAGACACTGATGTTCAGGCTTTCTGTGAAGCCCACCATCGGTATCCGGATGAATTTATCAGCCAATTTCAGTGCTTCGGGAGTGAGCCCCCGAAGTTCTGTTCCAAACAGCAAGGCAAATTTCTGGTGGAGGGGAAATGTTTCTGGTGTGAAATCGTCCTTGTGAGGCGTTGTCGCCACGATCTGATAACCCTGAGTCTTGAGTTTGCCAAGGCAATCGAGGGTGTTGTTCGGTTCCTGGTTGTATTTAATCAGATTCAGCCATTTGGCTGAGCCAAGAGCCACATCCGGATTTACTTCGTATTTGTTTTTGTTTTCGATGATATGGACATCCTGGACTCCAAAACAATCGCAACTTCGCAGCACTGCACTTGCATTATGTGGCTGGTAGATATCTTCGAGTACAATAGTAATATGGCGGGTTCGGTATTGAATGATCTCCCTGAATTTTTGCTGTTTGTTGTCAGAAAGAAAGGTTAAAAGATACTTGAGGATTCGTTTTCGGTCGGAGAGGGAGTATCTCGAATGAAGGGTCATGGCTATCCAATTCAAAATGAGCTGTAAAAGTAAAAAAAAGTGCATGATTGACTTCATTTCAAGAAAAAAACTAATTTTGCACTTCCAAATTCATGCAAAATCCCCATCTATGACTGCAAAAAAGGTTGATACGAAGAAGGCTGATGAACGTCTTCAAACTGTTGAAGAGGCTCTTGGCAAGACGGAAGCATTTATTGAAAACAACCAAAAGATTATTCTGATTGTAGTTGGAGTGCTGATCGTGATCATTCTCGGATTCTTTGGCTTCAGGAAATATTACATTGAACCTAAAGAGAAAGAGGCACAGGGGCAGATGTTTATGGCAGAGATGTATTTTGAGCAGGACTCCCTCTCTCTGGCTCTTAACGGAGACGGACAGTATCCCGGGTTTTTGGAAATCATCGACCAGTATGGTTTAACCAAATCAGCAAACCTGGCGACCTATTATGCCGGGATCAGCTACCTGAAACTTGGAGATTTTGAAGAGGCGATCAAGTACCTGAAGGATTTTGACGGCGACGACCAGGTGGCAGCTCCCATGGCTACCGGTGCTATCGGTGATGCGTACATGGAGATGGACAATGTTGATAAAGCAATCAGCTATTACCTTGATGCAGCCGAAGAGAGTGACAATGAACTAACAGCTCCTCTTTTCCTGATGAAAGCTGGCATGGCATGTGAGATTAAGGGGAATTACGGCAAAGCTCTTGAGATATACAAACGGATCAAAAAGGATTATCCCCGTTCGTTCGAAGGAACCCAGATAGATAAGTATATCGGTTTTACGGAGAAGAAGGCGGGGAAGTAAGAAGTAAGAAGTAAGAAGTAAGAAGAGGGAAGAAGGATAGATCATAATAGAGCCGGCGGGGTGTGAAGAACTCGCCGGCTTTTTTATTGAGGGGATTTACTACATTTGCTTTTATGAAAGCTTACCCACGTATCGTTTTTTATGGCACCCCTGATTTTGCTGTCGCATCTCTGGATGCTTTAGTGAAAGCCGGGTTTCAGGTTGTTGGGGTCGTTACTGCACCGGATAAAGCAGCTGGAAGAGGACTGACGCTTTCACAGTCGGCAGTAAAACGATATGCCCTTGCCCATCAATTACCGCTTTTTCAGCCCGAACGGTTGAAGAGCCCGGAGTTTCAGCAGACGTTGATTCATTTAAATCCTGACATTCAGGTTGTTGTGGCATTCAGGATGATGCCGAAGGAGGTGTGGAGCCTTCCGCCTTTGGGGACCTTCAACCTGCATGCCTCACTGTTGCCTCAGTACAGGGGAGCAGCACCCATAAACCGGGCAATAATGAACGGAGAGAGTGAGACGGGTGTGACGACATTCTTTATCAATGAAGAGATCGATACCGGAGCCATTTTACTGCAGGAATGTATGGCTATTGGTCCTGACGAGACGGCTGGTGAATTGCATGACCGCTTGATGACACTCGGAGCGACTCTTGTGGTAAAAACCGTAAACAGGATGATTGACGAAACTATTTCACCGTTGCCCCAGGGTTTGGGAGGGAAAGAGTTGGAACCGTTCATCATGGCTCCGAAAATTCAAAAAAGAGACACTCAAATTGATTGGACTCAGGATACAAAAAAAGTATTCAACCAGGTCAGGGGGTTAAATCCATATCCTGGCGTATACACATCAATAAAGTTGAAAGACACATCCTCGCTCGACATTAAAATTGGATCTGCCAGAATGGCCTCAGATGCATCACAGGAGCATTTTCTGCCGGGGGAAGTCTTCACGGATGGGAAGCGTTTTTTGAAAATTGCAACTTCCGATGGCTTCATTGAGATCCTGACACTTCAACCTGCCTCAAAAAAGATGATGAGAATCACCGATTTTTTAAACGGATCGGGAACACTTTTTGTGTGAAACCCTTGCTAGTTGTGGCTTTTCGATACCAGTTATTAACAAAAACACCGTTTTATTAACATTTATGCGTGTTTTCGACGATCGAACCTTGACAACGCCCGTAAATAGTGTATATTTGT
>JACZJJ010000114.1 GCA_014860625.1 Bacteroidales bacterium
TTAATGAAAATACTGAGAAACAGAGATTGGTGGACAGGTTAGACAGGTTGGACAGGTTGAACAGGTTGAACAGTCTGTTTTGTTGATTTTTTGGACAGCAAATTTTGCGATATTTGTCTCAAACAAATTCCATCATGAGAACGATCGCATTTTTCTTCCTGCTTTTCATCTCTTTTTATTCCCTATATGCTCAAACAGGCGACTACCCCTACACGCCTGTGAAATTCACAGATGTGAAAATCCTGGATGCCTTCTGGACACCGCGCCAGGATACAAACCGGTTGGTAACGATCCCGTTTGCCTTTCAGAAATCGGAAGAGACCGGGCGGTTGAAGAATTTCAACGTGGCCGGAGAGGTCAATGCCGGCATCATTGAGTCTGGCAGTTTTTGCAGTAAGTATGGCTATGATGATTCCGACGTCTACAAAATCATTGAAGGCGGCGCTTATTCCCTGGCTACCAATCCCGATCAGGTGTTGGAAGGTTTCCTCGACAGCCTGATTTCAGATATCGCAGCCGCGCAGGAACCCGACGGATACCTCTACACCATGTCCACCATCAACATTGATAAATCATGGGCCCGGGAGCGGTGGGAAAACACACGGTACAACGGTAGTCATGAACTCTACAACGTCGGACATATGTATGAAGCGGCTGTTGCTTACCATGATGCAACCGGGAAAAGGGTCCTTCTGGATGTAGCGCTGAAAAATGCTGATCTGCTCTGCAGGATGTTCGGTCCGGATAAAAGGGCTATGGCTTCAGGGCATCAGGAGATCGAAATCGGGTTGGCCAAATTATACCGTGTTACCGGTGAAAAGAGGTACCTGGAGCTGGCAAAGTTTTTCCTGGATCAGCGCGGAAAAGGAGAGAAGAGTGGAAGCACCTACACCCAGGACCATCAGCCGGTCATTGATCAGACGGAAGCGGTAGGCCATGCGGTAAGAGCTACTTACATGTACTCCGCCATGGCAGATATCGCTGCCCTTACCGGCGACTCGGCATACATCCGGGCAATTGACAGGATATGGAATGATGTAGTATCAGGGAAGATTTACCTGACAGGCGGCATCGGTTCAAGATCTTCCGGAGAAGCCTACGGGGAGAGATACGAATTGCCCAATCTTACAGCCTACAACGAGACTTGTGCCGCCATCGCCAATGTGTTCTGGAATTACCGGATGTTTCTTCTTCACGGCGAAAGCAAGTACATCGACGTACTTGAGCGGACCCTGTACAACGGACTTATTTCGGGTGTTTCTCTCAACGGAACTACCTTCTTCTATCCCAATCCCCTTGAATCGGAAGGGAACTACTCCCGCTCCGAATGGTTCGGCTGCTCCTGCTGTCCCTCCAATATCTCCCGTTTTATCCCTTCCGTTTCAGGATACATCTATGCTACTCGATCCGATACGCTCTTCGTAAACCTTTACATGGGCAGCGAAGGTACCTTCACGATGGATGGTCATTCTGTCAAGGTAACTCAAGCCACTCAATACCCATGGGATGGGAATGTCACTGTTTCGGTTGAAACTGAAAAACCGGTTCCCATGGTCCTGGCACTGCGGATCCCGGGCTGGGCCAGAAATGAAGTACTGCCCGGCGGATTGTATCAGTTTACAGATACCCTCCCCATGGGGGTGGGAGTAACCCTGAATGGCAAACTCTGGCGGATTTATCCCGACAGGGGATACATCACCATCCTGAAAGATTGGAAGAGCGGTGACGTAGTGGAACTTTCCATTCCAATGCCTGTAAGAAAGGTGATTGCCGTCGATGAGATAGCCGACGACCGGAACAAAGTGGCACTTACACGGGGCCCTGTCGTATTTTGTGCGGAAGGGATTGACAATGACGGAGAGGTGAAGAATCTGGTCATTCCGCTTTCGGCATCATTCAATTATTCGTTTGATTCAACCCTCTTAAACGGTGTAGGCACCCTCACGGGAGCAATCAATAAGCTCAGAGGTGACGGTTACAGCCTGCCCGTCGTCCCTCATCCCTCGTCCCTCGTCCTTCGTCCCTACTACGCCTGGTGTCACCGCGGCTCGGGAACCATGAACGTGTGGTTTTACAGCGACCGGTATGTATTTCCACCGTTGATGGATCCATCCGGTTCGTTGTTTCTAGATTCCATTGCTATCAGGATGAAGGAGTACAGCTGGCAGGAGATCTTTTATACTGACGGGGATGATTATCCTGACCGCAGTGCGAATCAATACAATGGCTCTCCTGTGATTTTGGATGCCTCCGCCACACTCACGGCAGTTGCCACGAATAAAGCTTTGGGAACAAGCGATTTGGTCTATGGAAATTACAGTAAGGTCGAGCTGAATCCTCCCCTGATGATCAGGAATTTAACTTCGGGGCTGATGTGTGACTACTACGAAGAACGTTTTCGCAAACTTCCCATGTTTGAGGCACTCGTTCCACTGAAGACAATCGTGGTATCTGATATAGATGCCTACACAGCGAGGGATACCGCTGACGCCTACGCTCTCCGGTTCTCCGGATACCTTGATATACCGGGAAGCGGGATCTACACCTTTTTTATTCGTTCCGATGATGGAGGCAGGATCCTGATTGACGACAGGGAGGTGGCCATCAACGACGGACTCCATGAAATCACCGAAAAATCAGGACAGGCAGCCCTGGTAAAAGGCCTTCACCGGATCGTTGTCCAGTTTTTCGATTACGGAGGAGAGGAGGGCCTGGAAATTTGGGTTGAAGGACCGGGCGTTGAAAAGCAGCGGGTGCCGGCGGGATGGTATCAACGCTCCTGTAATCTTCTCCGTTCTCCAGAGATCAGAACCGCCAGCAGCCCAAACCCGATCACAAAAAACACCACGATCCCCAGTACCGAGTTCCGCATGCTTCCTGTGATGGCTTCGATGGCGCCAAACGCAAACGTTCCGGCCACAATGGCGAGCTTCTCGGTTACGTCATAGAAACTGAAGAAAGAGGTGTGGTCGTTGGTTTTCGGGATCATCTTTGAGTACGTGGAGCGGGCAAGCGACTGGGACCCTCCCATCACCAGTCCCACGAAAAAGGCCACGATCATAAACCCAATGGCATCCGTGATGAACCAGGCACCCAGGCAGATCAGGATCCAGCAGAAAACCGATATCAGCAACGCTTTCAGGTTGCTGGTCTTTCCCGACAGCCAGGCGAAGAGGTAGGCCCCGGCCATCCCCACAAGCTGGATCAGCAGAATGGTCGATATCAGAATCTCCTCCGAAAGTCCGAGTTGCTTCTCCCCATACGTAGCAGCCATGAACATCACGGTGAGCAGTCCCATGGTGATGAAGAAAAATCCCAGCAGGTAGATGGTCATCTGCCGGCTTTTTATCACTACCCTGAATACCTTCGCAAGTTCCAGGTATCCTTTCGTAAGGACCCGATCCCTGTGATGCCGCTGTGGAAGGGTATATTTCGGCAAACGTAAAAAGGTGATCTGCGAGAAGCCGATCCACCAGAGAAAAACGGTGAGAAATGCAATCCGGGCAGGCATCGTGGGACTGGTAATGCCAAACAGGTTGGGAAAGAGGATCACGGTGAGGTTGATCACCAGCAGCACGACGCCCCCGAGATATCCGAGTGAGTACCCGCGTGCTGAGATCCGATCCTGGTCTTTTGATTCGGCAATCAATGGAAGGAAAGAGTTGTAAAAAACGAGGCTTCCGCCGTATCCGAGCGTAGCGAGGGCAAAAAAGATGATTCCGAATTCGACATGATCCCCGGTGAAAAAGAAGAGCATCCCGCAGGAGATGGCTCCCAGCCAGGTAAAAAATTTCATAAAGGCTTTCCGTCTGCCAGTATAGTCAGCCATGGATGATAAGAGGGGAGAAAAGAGGGCGAACAGCAGGTAAGCACCGGCAATAGCCCAGGAGTAGAGAACGGTGTTGATTGCTTCCAGTCCGAAAAAATCAACCGTAAAGTCATCATTGTGCCGGGTAACCTGGTTGTAATAGATGGGGAAAATGGCCGAAGCGATGGTTAGTTGATAGACTGAATTGGCCCAATCGTACATCACCCATCCAAAGATTGTCCGACGGTCCCCTTTGGTAATTTTCCTTACTCCCGTGGTATCTCCCAAACTTAGACTTGATTTAAATCTCCTGAATCTTTTTTTTTGACAAACAAATGTATGTAAATTTGATTGGGGATTTTCATTTTTCACATATAGATTGTTGTATATATTTTTCTATTTTTGACGATCAAAACTTTTTCGATGGAAGAACAGGATAAATTGCACGACGAAAATCAGGACGAACATCACAATGAGGAGAAGAAGCAATCGCGCCGGAAATTTCTACGTGACGTGGGAATCATTGCAGGAGGAGCAGTTGCCGGTGGTGCGGCGATGTATGCAGGGATTCATTACGAGGATTCAAAGCCTCCTTCCGGCGAACGGCTGAAGCTGCTGGCTCAGGACGGGAAGTTGCTGGAGGTGGATGCGCACCATGTTGCAGAGGTCCATCTCCCTGAGGGTGAGCTCCTCATGAAAGAGGGGAGGGAAGGCCTGCCCGGGCATAAGTGGGTCATGGTTGTCGACCTGGCAAAATGCCGTAACGCCCGCAAATGCATCGATGCCTGCCAGTCGGCACATCACCTCCGCCCGGAGCAATACCATATTAATACCCTTCAGATGAAGGAGTCGAAAAAAACGGCTCCCTACAATATGCCCAAACCATGCCAGCATTGCGACAATCCTCCGTGTGTATCGGTATGCCCCGTAGATGCCACTTTCAAACGGGGCGACGGACCTGTTTTGATCGACAATGAACGATGCATCGGCTGCCGGTTCTGTATCGCTGCCTGTCCCTATTCAGCCCGCGTGTTTCAGTGGTTTGAACCACCCATGGCAGAGGAGGACAAAGATCTTACCTACAATGTCGAATTGAACGTCCCCCAAAAAAAGGGAACGATCACCAAATGCCTGTTCAGCGCCGACCGGCTTCGCGAAGGCAAACTTCCCTACTGTGTCTCAGCCTGCCCGAACGGAGTTTATTGGTTTGGCGACGAGATGGAAGATGCTGTTACGAATGGGACAACAAAGGAGACGGTGAGTTTCAGTGAACTCCTTAAACAAAATGCAGGATACCAGCTGATGCCTGAGCTTGGAACCAAACCGCGGGTCTATTACCTGCCGCCTAAAAACCGTCTTTTCCCTTTTGAAGATGGAATTGAGGAAGAACACAACGGATAAATTAAAAATCAATCTATGCAATACAGTTACGATCAGGTAGCATCCGACCTATTTCGCCCTGTCAGGTTCAACAAAGGCCATATCATTTGGTTGGGCATTCTCACGATAGCACTCTTTCTTTGTCTCTACGCCTATTCGATCCAACTCAGGGAAGGCCTTGGCGTAGCCGGCATCCGGGATTATGTTTCATGGGGGATGTACATTTCCAACTTCGTCTTTTTCGTTGCCTCCAGCCTCATCGGGATGCTGATGAGTGCTGTGCTGGGGTTGATCGGAATGAAGTGGATCAGGCCACTCACCCGCATCGCAGAAATTATCGCACTTGCCTTTGCCGCCGTAGCCGGACTGGTCATCATCAGCGATATGGGTCGCCCCGAACGCCTCCCTTTCCTCTTTCTTCATGGCAGGATCCAATCGCCGATATTGTGGGATGTGACGGTCGTTACAACTTACGTAATCATCAGTGCACTGCTCCTTTACCTGCCACTCATACCCGACCTCGCCATGGGCAAAAAGATCCTGACCAAGCCAAAAATTCTGGTTAAGGTATACGAGATATTATCTGTTAAATGGAGAGGAACCAAAGCCCAATGGGATATTATCCACCGCTCCATGCGCATCTTGCTGATCCTGATTATCCCTGTAGCCCTGGCCATCCATACGGTTACCTCCTGGCTCTTTGCCTCCACACCACGGGTGGGATGGAACAGTACGATCTTTGGTCCCTATTTCGTTTCGGGTGCATTTGTGGCAGGGATTGCCAGCGTAGTGATCGCGATGTATTTCTTCCGAAAGAATTACAAGCTGGAAAAATACATCACTGAATTGCATTTCAACAACATGGCAAAATTGCTTGTCCTTGTTTCGCTGGTCTATCTCTATTTCAATATCAATGAATTTCTCGTCCCCGGATATAAACTTGAAAAAGGGGATGCCATTCATCTCCATGATATCTTTGTCGGACACAATGCCGGACTCTTCTGGTTTGCCCAGCTTTTTGGCATGATCATCCCGATTGTTTTACTGCTGTTCAGACAGATGCGAAAGCCCTTCCCGATGCTGATACTGGCTATCCTGATCTTCGTAGCGAGCTGGATCAAGCGGTACATTATTGTCGTGCCAACACAGGAGCATCCCTTCCTCCCGATCCAGCATGTGCCTTCCAATTTCCTGATTTATCAGCCAACACTTATCGAAACCGCTATCACCCTGGCTACATTTATCCTGGTGCTGATGATCATCACGGTTCTTTCCAAACTCTTCCCCGTCATCCCTGTTTGGGAGATGCAGGAAGAGGCCGAACTCAACGAGAAAGGAGGCCAGTCATGAAACGTATAATGTCCTACACTCGGTTTGTCCTTTTAATTTCACTAATTCACTATTTCACCATTTCGCTATTTTCTGAAGAGTGGACCGTTCCCACCGACCAATCTGACAAAACGGCCCCTTTCCTTTTTACCGCCGAGAGTGTCCAAAAAGGCGCTGACCTCTTCATGAAGAACTGCCAGTCGTGTCACGGAAATCCGGGAAAAGCAAATTATGCCAACATGGACCCTTCCCCTGGAGACCCGGCATCGGAGAAGTTCCAGAAGCTTACCGATGGGGATATGTTCTATAAAATAACCAACGGACGAGGGACGATGCCGCAGTTTAAAATGATCCTGAGTGAAGAGGATCGCTGGGACCTGGTAAGTTATATCCGAAGTTTTCATACAGGATATATCCAGCCGGAGCCGGAAGTGGCAACGATGACATCATCCGGAGATCGCGCAACCATGACTCTCCTCTATGATTCACTGGCAAAGATGGTTACCATTTCTGTCTATACCGTCAAAAACGACGTGAAGTCACCTGTCAAAGGAGCCGAAGTTCTTTTCTTTATCAAGCGTTATTTCGGCAACCTTCCGGTGGGAGAGGGTGCCCGGACGAATGAAGAGGGTATCATATCGTATCCATTCCCGGAAGGCATTGTTGGTGACTCCATAGGCCAGGTAGCACTGATCGCCCAACTCAATGAGTCGAGTGGCTATGGGAATGCAAAGAAAACGATCATGGTGCCTCTTGGTGTTCCAACTGAATGGGTCTCCCTTACGGCAGACAGAGCCATGTGGAACATCAATTTCAAGGCGCCGGTATGGTTGATATTGTCTTATTCATTAACTGTTCTTGGTGTCTTCATCACGTTGATATACATTGCATTACAGATCAGAAAAATTTTCCTGATCGGTACAGACTACGATGACGAGCAGTCGGAAAAATCATAATACAGATCAAAACCATTCATTATGAAAAGTCTAATGACAATTGGCCGTATCCTGTTCGCCCTTCCCTTCCTGGTAATGGGTATCAACCATTTTATCATGGTAGATGTATTTACCGGCATGCTCTCCTCCTTTATCCCGGGAGGTGGATATACGGTATTGCTGACAGGTGCATTTCTGATCGTTGCATCTGTGGCCTTAATGATCAATAAATGGGTTCCGGTGATTTGTTACTTGCTGGCCGCCATGCTGTTTATCTTCATTGTGACGATTCATCTTCCGGGATTTTTCGACCCTGATATGTCGCAGGATCATATGGTGGAGGTTCATCTGATGAACATGCTGAAAGATATCGGGCTGATGGGGGGCGCACTTCTGATTGCGGGATTCACCTCACCCCCATCCCCTCCTCAAGGAGAGGGGAGTAAGTCCCCTTTAGGG
>JACZJJ010000115.1 GCA_014860625.1 Bacteroidales bacterium
GAACATGACCATGGATGATGCGACGGTTGCCGATCTTTTCGGGGATGATCTCATAATCGCGGAACCAGAGCATCGCCTCCTTGTCTTCGTATGGATCTTCCTTCTTGAAGTTCAGCCCGGCATGAACCAGCACGAAATCATCCAGTTCCACATAGTACTGCAGACTCCTCATCCACTCAATGTAATCGGGGGGGACATCTTTCAGATGAGTCACGTTGAAGCTGTCAAGCGTGGCCTTACCGCCGATGGTATTCCAGGCTTTGCGCTTCCGTTTGGCAAAATTAAAAAACCAGGATGTGCCTGAACTCACTTCGGCATCATACAACTCCACCATGAAGTCTTCGTGGTTTCCCTTCAGTGGAACAACGGAGTATTCATCGTTCTGCAGCCCCCTGATGTAATCGATCACCCCTTTCGAATCGGGCCCCCGGTCGATATAATCCCCCAGAAGGTAGATCTCGTCAAACCTGGCCGGACGGATGATCTCCTCCACCAAACATTTCAGCGTTTTGGCATAACCGTGTATGTCGGGGATTACCCACTGTTTCCTCATCTCTTCTTCGCTTGATTTGCCACCTCTTCCATCAATTTCTTAATCACCTCCGGATCTCCCAGAAAATAGTCCTTCACCAAGTTCATTTCATCGTCAAATTCAAACACATAAGGGATTCCGGTTGGAAGATTGAGACCGGGAATGTCTTCGTCAGAGATATTTTTAAGGTATTTAACGATGCCGCGAAGGCTATTTCCGTGTGCAGCAACCACTATCTGCTTGTGTTCCATGAGGCTTTTTCTGATCTCCTCCAGCCAGTAGGGGACGATTCGTTCCACCGTATCCTTCAGAGCTTCTGTAGCGGGAATCTCCGATGGTTTTAGATCCCTGTACCGGGGATCAAAACGGGGATGACGGGGATCGTCTTCCTGCAGAGGCGGTGGTGGGACATCGTAGCTTCTTCTCCAGATATGGACCTGTTCGTCGCCATACTGTGCCGCAGTCTCGCTTTTATTCAGCCCCTGCAGTGTGCCGTAATGCTTCTCATTCAGTCGCCACGACTTATACACAGAAATCCACATCAAGTCCATCTCATCGAGCACCAGGTCAAGGGTTCGGATCGCCCGTGTCAGGTATGACGTGTAGGCAACCTTGAAATCAAAACCTGCCTCTTTCAATGTCTTCCCGGCTTCCACGGCTTCCCGGATGCCTTTTTCCGTAAGGTCTACGTCGGTCCAGCCGGTAAACCTGTTCTCTTTGTTCCACTGGCTCTCACCGTGTCTGATCAAAACGAGCTTATGCATGGTTTTCGCACTTCTTTAGGGTGTCAAAAATAAGAAAATTACGCAACTTATACTATCTTTGCCCTCCTTCAAACCCGATACCCATGAAGATCTACAATCGTCTGAATAGCCTCATTGGATGGGGTGTTTTCCTGATCGCCACCGTGGTGTACCTGATTACCTCCGAACCTACAATGAGTTTCTGGGATTGCGGTGAGTACATCGCAACAGCCTATAAGCTTGAGGTTGGGCATCCCCCCGGAGCTCCCCTGTTCCAGATGCTGGGACGCTTCTTCTCACTGTTTGCCATGGGAGACGTCACCCAGGTTGCTCAGATGGTCAACACCATGTCGGCCCTCTCCAGCAGCTTCACCATCCTCTTTCTCTTCTGGTCCATCACCATGATTGCCAAGAAGATTGCTTTGCGAAACGGAGAGGAGATAAACAATGCAAGAATGTATGCCATAATGGGCGCCGGACTGGTTGGATCTCTTGCCTATGCATTCAGCGATTCATTCTGGTTTTCGGCGGTTGAGAGCGAAGTGTATGCCATGTCCTCGTTCTTCACGGCGGTCGTTTTTTGGGC
Source organism: Bacteroidales bacterium (assembly GCA_014860625.1). Classification (GTDB taxonomy): domain Bacteria; phylum Bacteroidota; class Bacteroidia; order Bacteroidales; family FEN-979; genus QYOJ01. Next base: position 1,862 of record JACZJJ010000115.1, read on the forward strand.
TATCCTGAAGTGGGAGGAGCATGCCGATGAAGGTCACTCTTACCGCTGGCTGATCCTGATCGCTTACCTGATGGGTCTCTCCATCGGGGTGCACCTGCTTAACCTGCTTGCGATTCCCGCGATCACGCTGGTCTATTATTTCAAGAAATACAAAAACCCCAACTGGAAAGGAATTACCCTGGCATTTGGGGTCTCTATCGTCATCCTGGCCGTGGTGATGTATATCATCGTCCCATTGATCGTCAGGCTGGCTGGCTGGTTTGAGTTTTTCTTTGTTAACACCCTTGGCCTGCCCTTTAACATTGGACCGATTGTCTATTTCCTGTTGCTGATCGGAGCGATTGTTTTGGCTCTCATCTATACCCGCAGGCAAGCCAGGCCGATACTGAATGCCATCGTTTTATCGCTTACTTTTATCCTGATCGGGTACTCTTCCTTCTTTTTGCTGGTGATTCGCAGCAATGCCGATCCACCCATCGATGAGAACAATCCGGAAAATGCCATGTACCTCCTTTCTTACCTGAACAGGGAACAGTACGGTGACTGGCCGTTGCTGAAAGGACAGTACTACAATGCCCCGGTTGTCGATCGCGAGGATGGAAGCCCAATCTACGCGAAAGATGAAAAAAGCGGAAAATATGTCGTCGTCGATGAACGGAAAGGTGCGATACCTGTCTATGATGAGCGGTTCACAACCATCTTCCCCCGAATGTGGGCCAACATGGAGACAAGATACGGGGAAGGATATGAACAGTGGGGACAGATCAGGGGAGTGCCGATCCAGGTGACGGAAGGGGATCAGAAAAAGACATTGGCACGTCCTACCTTCTCTGAGAACCTGACCTTCTTCCTGAAATATCAGGTGATACACATGTATTACCGCTATTTCATGTGGAACTTCGCCGGAAGGCAGAATGATATTCAGGGTTTGGGAAATAAAATTAACGGAAACTGGAAAAGCGGGATCCCTTTCATCGACAGGTGGCGACTGGGTCCTCAGGACAAGCCGGAAAGCATGCAAAGCAATGCCGATAACAGCTTTTACTTCCTCCCTCTGATCCTCGGACTTATCGGCATCTGGTTTACCATCCGAAAAGATTACAAAAGCGCTGTTGTGATCGCTCTTCTCTTTCTGATGACAGGTCTGGCTATTGTCTTTTACCTGAACCAGTATGCTCCTCAACCCAGAGAGAGGGATTACGCTTATGCCGCTTCATTCTACGCCTTTGCCATCTGGATGGGGCTGGGTGTGATGGCGCTGTTCGAATGGATTTCAAAAAAGCTGAACGCGAAAGTCACAGCGATTGCGGTGACACTGGTGACACTTATTCTGGTCCCCGGCATCATGGCACAGCAAGGATGGAATGACCACGACCGTTCAGGGCGCTCAACAGCCCTGGCTATCGCGATTAACTACCTCAATTCGTGCGAGCCAAATGCGATTCTGTTTGCCAATGGCGACAACGACACCTTCCCCCTGTGGTACGCACAGGAAGTTGAGGGAATCCGCACCGATGTGCGTGTGGTGAACCTGAGCCTGCTCAATACCGAATGGTACATCGACCAGATGAAACGCAAGGCGTATGATTCTGATCCTGTTCCGTTCTCGCTGACAAGAAACAAGTACCGTACAGGAAACCGGGATGTGACCTATCTGATGGACGATCCCAGCCTGAAAGGAATGTATGTCAATGTGAAGGACATCTTCGACATCATTGACCGCAATGAAGATCGGCTGAAAATGAATACTCAGGTGGGAAAAGTTGACTACTTCCCAACAAAGAAGTTCATGGTGACCTACGATTCGGCCGCAATGGTTCAAAACGGACTGATACCGGCAACACTGGCAGACAGGATGGATACCATTCGCTGGTCTATCAACAGGCCCGCTATTGAAAAGAACAACCTGATGATTCTCGACCTGCTGGCTACAAACAACTGGGAACGACCGGTCTACTTTGTGATGACAACCGGCCCAAGCACCTATCTGGGTCTTGATCCGTGGTTTTTCATGGAAGGACTGACTTACCGGCTGCTCCCTGCCAAGGCGGCCCGTTCAGCCGACGGTCAGACAGGAGAGGTGAATACCGATCTGATGTATGATCATGTGGTGAACAAGTTTGAATGGGGGAACATGGAAAAGCCGGGTGTTTATATTGATGATAACAACGCACGGATGGTCATGAACCTCAGGAATCTGATGAGCAGGCTGGCAATGGCTCTTGTCAGTGAAGGGAAACTGGATTCGGCGAAAGTTGTCATGGATATCTCCCTGGAGAAGATGCCCGATGCCAAGGTGCCGTTCGACTATTTCGTCTTGCCGATGGCGAAAGGATATTTTGCCGCAGGAGATACAGCTACCGGGATGGAAATCCTGGAACGGATCAGCAAATACAAGACAGAGGAGCTGGCCTATTATTTCAGCTTCCCGGATGCCGACCTCCCTTCGATGGATATGAATATTCAGGAGGCACTGTTTACGGTGAACAAACTGGCTGAGGCATCCAGGGAGTTGGGTGTTACAGGCATTGCTGACACAGCCGAAACCACCCTGAATGAGTATTACGACCAGTACATGAAGAAAGTTTACCGGCCGTGAAGAAGAAAATCAGCAAACCTCCTTTCATCTGTCGCTTTTTCACCCGTGAGCATCTCATTTGTGAAGTGGCAACCGAGGAAAAAGAGATTTTCCTGACGTTCGACGATGGTCCTGTCCCTGAAATCACCCCCCAGGTTCTGGATATTCTGCTGGAGAGGAGGGTGAAAGCCACATTCTTCTGTGTTGGGGCCAATGTAGCCAGAAACCCTGAACTCTTCGAACGACTGATCGGGGAGGGTCACGCTGTTGGAAACCATACCTACCATCACCTCCATGGATGGAAAAGCCCACCGGCTGCCTATGTGGAAGATGTGACACGGTGCGAACCCCTCTTTCAGACACGACTCTTCAGGCCTCCTTACGGCAAATTTACCCCTTCCCAATATTTCCTGCTGCGAAACGACTATCTGTTTGTATTGTGGAGTGTTCTCACCCGCGATTACAGCCGTCGTGTCAACCCTGAACAATGCCTCGATATCGCTATCCGGAATACCCGGCCGGGCTCGATCGTCCTCTTCCACGACAGCATCAAGGCATCAAAAAACATGTTGCATGCTCTTCCCCGGTTTCTGGACCACTTCCTCGAAAAAGAATACACATTCAAATCCAACCTGTCCAACTAGTCCAACCTGTCCAACCTGTCCAACCTGTCCAACCTGTCTAACCTGTCTACATCATCCCCTGATCGGAAAAGCTGAAAAACTCTCCGTCGGCAATGATGATATGGTCCAGTACGGAAACCTCAAGCAGTTTACCAGCCTCAGCGATTTTGTGGGTAATCCGGATGTCCGATTCACTCGGCCTGGTATTACCTGATGGATGGTTGTGTGCGAGAATGATCCCGGTAGCGTGGTAATCCAACGCAATCTTGAAGATCTTTTTTGGATCTACTACGGTGCCTGATATTCCTCCTTCGGAGATGCTCTCTTTCCGGATCAGTCGGTTAGCCCGGTTCAGCAGCAGGATCCAGAACTCTTCGTAGGGTTTGTCCTGCATCACCGGTTTCAAAACGGCGAAGGCATCCTGACTCTGCCTGACCAACACTTTCCCCGGAACAGTCGTTTCATTCCGTCGCCGGCCGAGTTCCATGGAAGCGGCAATAGTTATTGCACGGGCAGGTCCGATCCCATGAGTTTTCCTCAGATCATGAACCGATAACCGGCCGAGTTCCGAGAGGTTGTCGCCAACCCCTTCCAGGATTCCCTTGGCTATTTCAACGGCCGACATTTCCTTCGTTCCGGAGCCAATCAGGATCGCGATTAATTCTGCATCGCTCAGGGCATGCCTCCCTTTCATCATCAGCTTTTCCCGGGGACGGTCTTCCTCAGCCCACTGCTTGATCGTTACATGTTTTACATACTTTTGCATCTTTTTACCCGTTAATCAGGAAAGAGGCCAAAAGGTTAAACATTTGGCGAAAAAAATTGCATTATGGGCAAAACAGGCCATGTCATTATCGAGCTGGAAGAGGTAGACTCCACCAACCTCTATGCAGAAAGGATGCTCAGAAAAGGGGTTGTTGAAGAAGGGACAGTGATCCAGGCGAAATTTCAGACTGCCGGAAAGGGACAGGGAGATAACCAATGGGAAAGTTTGCCCGGACAAAATCTCACCTTTTCGATCATCCTGCATCCGCGGTTTCTCCTGCCCACCCGTCAGTTTCTGCTGAATAAAGTGATCTCACTCGGCCTGATCGACTTCTTATCTATTTATATCGAAGACGTGGCTATCAAATGGCCTAACGACATCCTGGCAGGATTAAAAAAGATTGGAGGTATCCTGATCCAGCATCGTGTGGAAGGCGAAATTCTTGAGTCAACGATCGTTGGGATCGGACTGAATGTCAACCAAACGAAATTTGATCATAACCTCTCAGGTGCAGCATCCCTCTTTCAGATTCTTCACCAGGAGTTGAAACTTAAAGAGGCGCTGGTCCTTCTTTGCAATCGGATTGAGGAGAGGTATTCCCAGTTAAGAGCAGAAGAGACTGAACGGCTGGAGGCCGACTTTTGCCGTGCATTGCTCGGCTATCAGGAGGAGAAGAAATTCCTTGTTGAGGGTAAGGAGATTTCAGGAACCATTTGCGGTGTTGATGAATTCGGCAGGTTGTTGGTGGAGCATCCTGGAAACGATGTTAAGGTTTACGCGCATAAAGAGATCGAATATGTTTAATTGTATCTTTTCCCAAATGTAAAACTCAGGTAGAGGGTTAAAAACAGGTTTTGCTTCGGGTTGTAGGCCATGATGGGGATGCCGATAGGCGAAACGTCGAGGCAGGCTCCGACTTCCAGCGCTTTAGGCCGTTTGTTTTTATTCCCGAACTCAAACTCCAGTCCGCTCCTTGCATAGATGCCGGGATGAAAGCTCAGCTCGAGAATGCCGGCCAGCAGGGAAGCACGGCCGTAGATGTCATCGGCGAAATGATTGGCAGGATCATAACGCTCCTCTTTGATCTCATATTCATTCTGGCTGATTGGATAGATGATGTACAGATACATCGGCTTGGCGAAGCCGACAGTAACCCCTCCCATCCAAAGAATGCTCAACTGAACTCCTCCCCAGTAGGGTTTGCGGTTCAGGATATATTGCTGACCTGTACCAATACGAAGAAAGGAGACGGAGTTCACTTTTCCGTAGATGTAGCTTTTGGAATTGGGATAATAAGGATTCAGTACGCGGATCTCTTTGGCAGATTTATAGGTGGAGTATTCTGCTTCCCACAGCCATACCCGCAGGGCTGTCCGGCTTGTTCCATATCGGAATTTCAGACCCCATCCGTTTGTGTGAATCAACAATCCAAGAGCCCATTGCTTCTCAGTGAGCACATTATCGGGCAGGGTATCGGGTTCAGGCTGATACTGTGCCCGGGCCGTGATCGTGGGAAGGCACCCCAGAAGGATAACCATCACGATCAGATATACCTGTACTCGGTTCATTGGTTGGGGAGATGGTGTCGTGCTACAAAGGTAAAAATAAAAGTAGGGGCAATTCATGAATTGCCCCTACTTTTATAGGATAAGGTTCGTGTTGGTTAGTGTCTTTCTACCTGGTAACGGCTTCGTTCACCGTAAGCGGCGCATCGCTGGCCGGATGTACAGGAAGAGACAATCAGTCCAACGACTACAATCGTCATGGCCAGGATAACGACTTTTTTTATATTTTTGGAGAGACTCATAGTAAGCAATTTGGATACAAAATTACTCAATTCTTATTTACTAACAACTATTTTCAATAGTTATTGCGTAAAGTTATTAACTGTCATTCGTTCATAATTACAGCATGGAAGCGATTAACCCACGTATTGAAGAGAGCTGGAGAGAAGCTCTTGATCCGGTATTTCGCGAACCCTATTTTGGGGAGCTGAAGGAATTCCTGGTGACGGAGAAAAACCGGTTCCGGGTGTTTCCTCCCGGCTCGCTGATTTTTAATGCCTTCAACCATACGCCATTCGATAAGGTAAACGTAGTGATTCTTGGACAGGACCCGTATCATGGTTTCGGACAGGCTCACGGGCTCTGTTTCTCAGTACCGGATGGGATTCAGCCTCCTCCTTCTCTGGTCAATATTTTCAAAGAGATAAAAAACGATCTGGGAATCCCTCCTCCTGCACATGGGAATCTCACCCGGTGGGCTGATCAGGGTATTTTGTTGCTGAACGCTACGCTGACGGTCAGGGAAAACCAGGCCGGATCGCACCAGGGAAAAGGGTGGGAACAGTTTACCGATGCCGCTATCAGGGCGTTATCCGAAAAAAGGGAGGGATTGATATTCCTTCTCTGGGGAAATTTCGCGATTGCGAAAAGGGAGCTCATTGATGTGGCAAAACATGTTATTCTTACAGCACCTCATCCATCACCACTATCGGCATCCAGGGGTTTTTTCGGCTGCGGGCATTTCTCTCAGGTCAATACATTATTGAAGAAAATGGGACAAGATGAGATTGACTGGGATCTGGCCTAATGACAACAGGAATCCTTATCACTTACCAACTTGTTCTCAAGGAATAATGTTACTGCTTTCAGCGCCTCGGTTTGACTAGTGATGTAGATCTCCTTCCCGGCCTGGATCAGATCCTCCTGAAGCCGGTATCCCATTCCGCCTGCAATTACCACCTCACAATCCTCAAGTGCATTCAGGATTCTGTTGTGAGAGTGATTGCCATGATGCTCATGCGAATGCTCCTCATGCCCATGATGATGCTCCTGTCCCATGACATGATGGGTAAAGGTGTTTGGTCGATACTCAGTTGTCAAAACCTGTTGGTTCGAGGTTTGAAAGATCAGAAACCCCTCGGTACGACCAAAATGGGGGCATAATGTTACTCTGTCATTGCTTGGTACTGCGATCTTCATGATTTGATTCTCCTTTTTTACGAATTATTAATTGATGATGATAGCTACCTTCCCTGACCATTTTCTTGCCACAGGCAGGACATACCTGTTGCCGGCAGGGACAACCTGTACGGTGGCTGACCCGTGTATCACATTTCGGGCAGATACAATACCTTGTCATTTCCTGGCTCTCTTTTTCCATCGTATAATCTCCTCCTTCGATAATAATTGCTTTACCCAGTGCAAATGCCTCCGCAATTGTTTGCCGTGCCTTTTCATAAACACGGGTTAAGGTGGGGCGGGATATACCCATTTCAATGGCAGCTTCAGCATGCGTCAGACCCAAATGATCGACCAGCCTGAATGCCTCAAATTCTTCCATCAGAAGGATAACTTTCCGGAGACCTTTGGACGGAATGCCAAATGGCCGGAATCCTTCCATAACAGGAGGTTGGGCGATAAGTCTTTTACACTTTGGGCGGGACATTTCGGTACAAACGTACTAAACATTATGATCATATGTTCAAAAAAAGATGTGATACTTATCACATTTCATACAGAGTTCTCCCAAACAAAACATAGAATCCGTAACTTCGTAGTGTTTAAAATATTCATCCAATCTAATTTCGATATGACCTCTCTGCCCAGAACCTGCCTGAAGATATTCCCGGGACTGCTTCTCATAATTGGGTTGGTCCTCCCCGGATGCAAAAAAGATAACAATGAACCAGATCCCACGCCTTCATTCGGAGGTATTAGTATCCAGTTCAACCATCATTTCAAAGGTGTGCCTTTGATTTTGGATTCACTTGCCTGGAGCGATGATTACAACAATTCATTCGAGATCAACGAACTGCAGTATTTCATCTCTGATATCAGGCTTCATCTCCATGGTGGCGGGGCATACCAGGTTGCCACGGATGACGGCATCCATTATGTTGATGCACGCATCCCGGAGTCGCACCAGTGGTACCCGGCCGACCAGATTCCTCAGGGTGAATACGATTCTCTCTCGTTCACCTTTGGCCTTAGCGCAGTGAAGAACCTGTCAAACCGATTTCCCGATCCTCCCGAACGTGACATGTTCTGGCCTGAACTTCTGGGAGGGGGATACCACTACATGAAGCTAAACTCGAAATGGAAAAATGATACAGTACCCGAACTACGACCCTTCATGATGCATTTGGGGATCGGACAGCTTTATGACCCTGAGAAACCCGATTCGATCATTGGGTATGTGCAGAATTTCTTTACTGTGAAACTGGATAACTCCTCCTTCACGATTGAGGCCGGAAAACAGAAAACCCTGGTGATGACGATGAACCTGGAGCACTGGTATAATGGTCCGCCCAATGCGTTCAACCTGGCCCTGATGCCGATGGGCATCATGCAGAACCAACCGATGATGCATGCCGTTTGCCTGAATGGGAGGGGAGTGTTTTCAGTGAAGATTGAATGATACTTGATACGCGATACGCGATATGAGATCCGGAATACGCGATCCGGGATATTGTATCTTTGCCAACTGCCAACTGCTAACTTGTGAAAAAGTTCATCCTATATATCGTCCCGCTCCTAGCCCTGGTTTCATGTAAGAAAACAGAGCCGTCCGGACCGTCGTTTCAGCCAACTCCTTACACCATTGAGATTCCCTTTCGTTTTCCGACACAATTGAACATCCCTGCTGATAACCCGATGACGGTTGAGGGAATTGACCTAGGAAGAAAACTCTTTTATGACGGCCGTATCTCAGGTAGTACTCATCCCGATTCGATGATGACCTGCGCCACCTGTCACCTGCAGTCACGGTCATTTGAATGCGGGATGGATCATCCGAAGTTCACCGGTGGGCATCCGTTTGGGGTTACGGGGATTCCAACTCCTCATTTCATGATGCCGATGATCAACCTGGTATGGACCCATACGGGGTATCTGTGGAATGGACGGGTTTATCCTGACAACCCGGCATCCGGCATCCGGCAGTTGGAAGATCTGGTATGGATGGCTATTGTGGCGCCGCACGAGATGAACAGCGATACCAACAAGGCAAAAGCCTTGATCCAGAGCATTCCCGGATATCCTGAACTTTTCGAGAAAGCATTTGGCAGTTCTACAGTCACAGCAAAGAATATGGGGAGGGCAATCGCTCAGTTTGTTCGAACACTGATCAGTGCAGATTCTAAGTTCGACCATTATCTCAGGGGCCAGGTTCAACTGACACCAGAAGAACTTCATGGATATGTGCTTTTCATGACTGAGGAGGGGGGTGATTGTTTCCATTGCCATGGTGGCGAGGGAAATCCTCTCTTTACTACCAATCTCTTTTACAACAACGGAAAAGATTCTGTATTTACCGATCCCCGCGACCGCTACCAGGTTTCAGGCGACCCCTCCGACATAGGGGCATACAAAGCTCCTACGCTTCGCAACCTGATTTTTACAGCCCCCTATATGCATGACGGCAGGTTCAAGACCATCGACGAGGTTCTAGACTTTTACAGTTCAGGGCTCGTATGGTCGTCATACGTAAATCCCCTGATGCACCACATTTCTACCGGCGGGAATCAATTGACTGCAGACGAGAGAGCCAGTATGAAAGCCTTTTTGCTGACACTGACTGATAGTGCTTTTGTGATAAATCCTGCTTTCGCGATGCCTGATCTGCCATGAAAATACTAATTTTACACTTCGCCATTGTACCATTTTACCATTTTTCATTTGATTTGATCCGTGATCTGTTTCCCCAACGCAAAGATAAACCTCGGCCTTCATGTCGTTGAAAAACGACCTGACGGGTTTCATAACATTGAAACGGTATTCTACCCCGTCAACCTGTGTGATACACTGGAGATCATTTCTGGTGAGAACGATACCGTTAAATTTACCACATCCGGATTGCCGATTCCCGGTGAGCCAGCGGGAAACTTAATTCCGAAAGCCTATAACCTGCTCTTCTCCCGCATCCAGTCATCCAGTGATCCAGGATCCAGGATCCATCTCCACAAAGTAATCCCTACCGGCGCCGGTCTTGGAGGTGGTTCGTCAGATGCCGCCTATACGCTGAAACTCCTGAACGACCTATGGCAATTGAATTTGTCAGTTCCTCACCTGCAACATTTCGCCAGGCAATTGGGCAGTGATTGTGCCTTTTTCATCGAAAACAAACCTGTGGTAGCAACCGGAAGGGGCGACCATTTTGAATCCATCGACCTTGACCTTTCAGGATACCAGATCGTGGTTGCAGTTCCCCCGGTTCATGTAAGTACCCCGGAAGCGTATGGAATGGTCACTCCGCAAAAACCCTTCCGGTCATTGGCGGATATCATCAAACAGCCAATAGAAACCTGGAGAGGAAATCTGGTGAATGATTTTGAAGAGCCTGTGATGAACAAATTTCCTGTGATACGCGAGATCAATGAGGAGCTCTACAACCAGGGAGCTCTTTATGCCGCCATGAGCGGAAGCGGGTCGGCGGTATTCGGCTTGTTCAGTCCTCAGTTGGCTGTGGGCAGTTGGCAGTTTGATAGCTCGATACGCGTTTACTTACTATAGATTCTGGATTCTGCCAACTGCCAACTGCCAACTGCCAATTGCCCACTGCCCACTTACCTTGGTGTCCTCCACAACATCAATGCTGCAATCACCATGAATAAAATATTCGGGAGCCAAACAGCCAGCATCGGGGGAACCGTTCCGAATATGCCGAATACGGCGGAGATCTGCATAAAGAGGATATAAAAGAAGGTAAGGGCAAGGCCTAAACCGAGGTGATACCCGATCCCTCCCCGTACTTTTCGAGAAGATACTGCCACTCCGATCAGGGTGAGTATGATCGTGGCAAAGGGGTGAGCGATGCGTTCGTATTGCTTAACCTGGTAGTGCACCACATCGGGATCGCCGCGAAGAATCTTTTTATCGATCATATCATTCAGCTTCAGGTATCCCAGTACTTTTATCTCTTCAACATCTTCAACGAAATCTCCTGGTTTTATCGGGAGAAGGGTGTCGAGGCTGGTCCCTTTCGTAATACACTCCTCCAGTCCATTGATCTCTCGTGTGAAGTAGTTTTCGATCCGCCATTTTTCTGAAACGGAATCGTATGTGATTTTATCTCCCTTTAGTTTGAACGTTAGCGTTTGTCCTTCAAACTTTTCCAGCGAAAACTTCCAGCCGGCATTGTTCTTCAGGTTGAAGTTCTCCATGTATATAAAGGTGCCCGGACTGATCTGCTTATGGACGTTCATGTCACTGTATCTCCTGGGATCACGGATGTACTTGTTCTCAAACTCAAACATGGTTTGGTTCGTATAGGGGATGATGAAGTTTGCCAGCAGAAATGAGAGAACACCAAGAATCAGGGCGGAAACCATAAACGGGACAAGCATCCGCCAGAAACTGATACCGCTGCTGAGAATGGCGATGATTTCACTCCGCGAAGCCATCCGGGAGGTAAAAAAGATGACTGCGATGAATGTGAGGAGATAGCTGAAAAGATTGACGAAATAGGGGATGAAGTTCAGGTAGTAGTCAATGATGATGGCTCCAAAGGGAGCATCATTTTTTAAAAAATCGTCGATCTTCTCGGAGATGTCGAAAACGATCACAATAAAAATCAGCAGCAGCAGGGTGAAGAAAAAGGTTCCCAGAAACTTTTTGATGATATAGAGGTCGATCTTTTTCACTGTCAGAGTCGTTGCATCAGTTGAATTACCATTTTCTCTTTCCAACTCCGGAAGGTGCCTTCTACAATCTGTTTGCGGGATTCACGCATCAGCCACATGTAAAAGCCGAGGTTGTGTGCAGTAGCTATAATGGCTGCCAGGATCTCTTTGGCGATGAAAAGATGCCTGAGAAAAGCCCGTGAATAAGCCTGATCTGTGAAAATCTCTCCCTCCGGATCCAGGGGAGAAAAATCGTCCCGCCACTTTTCATTTTTAATATTGATGATTCCCTGTGGCGTAAAAAGCATTCCGTTTCGTCCGTTCCGGGTAGGTATCACACAATCGAACATGTCAACGCCCAGGGCAATATTTTCCAGGATATTTGCCGGGGTCCCCACGCCCATGAGATATCTGGGCTTGTCGGCCGGAAGAATCCGTGTGACAATCTCTGTCATCTCATACATCACAGGGGCGGGTTCGCCAACAGACAACCCTCCGATGGCATTCCCTTCTGCCTGGCAGGAGGCGATGTATTCAGCCGATTTCTCTCGCAGGTCTTTGTATACACTCCCCTGCACAATAGGAAACAGGCTCTGGGAATAACCATGCGGACAGGATGTTTTTTCAAACTGGTCGATGCAACGCTTTAACCACCTGTGTGTCCGGTTCATCGACTTCTCTGCATAGTCGTATTCGCAAGGGAATGGAGTACATTCGTCAAATGCCATGATGATGTCGGCGCCAAGTGCCCTCTGGATATCAATGGCCGACTCGGGGGTGAAGGTATGTTTCGAGCCGTCGATGTGGGACTGAAACACGACTCCATCCTCCTTAAATTTTCGCATTGCAGCTAAAGAATAGACCTGGTAGCCGCCACTGTCGGTCAAAACGGGTTTTTCCCATCCATTAAACTTGTGAATCCCTCCTGCAGCAGAAACGATGTCTGCTCCCGGACGAAGGTACAGATGATAGGTGTTGGAGAGCATGATCTGAGCCTGCACATCGTCGCGAAGCTGGTTCATATGAAGGGCCTTGACAGCTCCTGCTGTCCCCACCGGCATAAAAAAGGGAGATTCAATGGTTCCGTGGTCGGTCTTCAGCAATCCGGCCCGGGCTGAAGTTCCGGGATCTGTATGGGAGATGGTGAAGGTCATGAATTGCGAAGGATCTTCTCTCTGAATGCGCTGAAAGTACGGATATTAATGGTTATCGCAATTTTTTGACAAAGGTAGGTTTTATTTTAGGATATTGAATAAATTTGCCGTTTCCACCTGTTAAATCTTGTTAAATGCCAGATGCACTTATAAACCCAAATCCGATTTTCTTTTCCCTCTTTATCCTCTATGGATTTTGTTTCCTTGTGCAGATGGCGTTTTACTGGGGAATCTTCTTAAGAGTTTCACTGATCCGGGATCCGGGATTGGCTTCGCCGAACTCCGCTTCGCTCCGGTTCGGGATCCGCGATAATATATCTCCGGATCTCGTATCGCGTATCTCGTATCGCGCTACGGGTGTTTCTGTCGTCATCTGTGCCCATAATGAGTACAAGCACCTGCAGGCAAACCTGCCGCTGATCCTGGAACAGGATTATCCTCTTTATGAGGTGGTGGTGGTAGATCATGCTTCCGATGATGATACATCCTTCCTGCTGTCTGATCTGGCGGAGAAATACAAGCACCTGAAGGTTGTCTCTATCAGGAAGGACCTTAACTTCTTCACAGGAAAGAAGTTCCCGCTTTCTATCGGGATCAAATCTGCCAGGCATGAGATAATTCTTCTCACGGATGCCGATTGTCGCCCGGCAAGCAACCAGTGGGTGAATATGATGCAGGAATCCTTTACCGGCGACAAAGAGATCATCCTGGGCTATGGGCCCTATGAGAAACGCAAAGGGCTGCTGAATGCTCTGATACGGTTTGATACTGTGCATGTTGCCATCCAGTACCTCTCTTTCGCCATGGCAGGAATTCCGTATATGGGAGTTGGTAGAAACCTCGCTTATAAGAAGAGCCTTTTCTATCAGCAGAAAGGATTTATCTCACACTACCGGATCAACAGCGGCGATGACGATCTCTTTATCAACAGGGTAGCCCGGAAGAAGAATACCGGAGTGCAACGCATCCCCGAATCGTTTACCTATTCGGATCCCAAAACGTCAGTTGGGAAGTGGTTCACGCAGAAACGGCGCCACATGACTACCGGAACCCACTACAGGTTTGTGCATAAATTTTTACTCGGGCTGTATGGCGCAGCACAATTGCTCTTCTGGGTGCTGCTGGCAGTTCTTCTTTCATTGAAGTTTTCCTGGGTTGTAGTTTTGGGTGTACTTTTGCTGAAATGGACAAGTCAGTATATCGTCGTCGGACGATGCATGAACAGGCTTCAGGAAAAAAATCTGATTGCCTGGATACCTCTGCTGGAGTGGATTATGCTCCTGCTCCAGATCGTGATTGCAGTAACCAATCTCATAGTCAGACCACGTAAATGGAAGTAGCAACTCATCTTACCGAAAAGGCTCGACGCGATTACCGGCTGGTCATCGCAGCCCGTGAAAACGGTGACCAGAAAGCCTATGCCGAGTTGCTTAACAACTACCGCGATTCGCTCTATTTTCTGCTCCTTAAGATGACGAATAATCCGACGGATGCCGAAGATCTGACGATCGAAGCGTTTGGGAAAGCGTTCAGGAAACTGGATCAATACTCACCAGAATATGCCTTCAGCACCTGGCTGTTTAAGATTGCTGCCAATAACTGCATCGACTTCCTTCGAAAATCGAAGCGAATCGTCTTCGCTGATAATCCGGGCAGCGATCATGATGAGAGAGACGAATACCCATCAATGGTTGCCACCACCCTCGATCCGGAAGAGAAAGTGATTGAAAAACAGAAGATCAAACTGATGCGGGAAGTTGTGGAAAAGTTGAAGCCCCACTACCGTAACCTCATTGAACTCCGCTATTTCAAGGAGTGGTCGTACGACGAGATTGCCACCGAGCTTGACCTTCCTCTCGGCACAGTCAAAGCCCAGCTTTTTCGCTCCAGAGAGTTCCTGTATCAGATCCTCAAGCATCAGGAGGAGAAAATTTAAGTAGGGTGGTAGGGAGGTAGGGAAGTGATGAGGGTATGAGGGTATGAGAGTATCACTGCCCACTGCCCATTGCCCACTGCCCACTGGATCCTATAGCACTACGATTTTTCTCAGATAAGTACCATCTCCTGAAAGGAACCTGATAAAATAGAACCCACTACTTCTCCCTTCGAAGTTGAGGGTGACGGATCGCATATTACTGGCATCACTCTCCTGAACCATTTTCCCCGATTCATCCACCACCTGGATGATCATCGTTTCAAATGATTTAAAAAAGGTGATCTGCAGCCGATCCCTGACAGGATTCGGGGCCACCAAAATTTCTTTGTCGATGCTGTTCTCCGGAATGGAGGAGATCTGGTTGTTTGTGGTAATCAGCCAGAGTTCCGGATCCAGCTTCACAGAATCAACCTGAAAAGGGATGGAGAGGTTGAAAACTTCTCCTGAAAAATGATGATCCAACCGGATAATCGTGTCTTGCGTTTGATTTTTAAATTGGATGGGCAGTGGCAACTCAAAGAACGGTACCGATGGGTTTGATTGTGTCTGACCAATTAATAGCATTACTGAGTCTCCCGATTGGGACCAGTTTATCTGATAAGAAGGGTAACCCTGCCCGGTGTACCAGTCGTCAAAATACCAGGTAAGGTCCTGGCCTGCGGTTGCTTCAAGGTGTGCTTTCAGGTCAGAGGTGTAGGCAAATCCATAGATAAGATCAGGGTCGTAGAGGTAGTTGTTGACCGCAGTGAAAAAGGCGTCATCACCGATGACCCATCTCAACTGATGCAAAATCATGGCTCCTTTCGCATAGCTTAGCCTGGAATCAAAAATTCGTCCAACACTGGTCGTGTCGTTGCACCATACGGATCCATCGGGCCAGGCGGTCACTTTGTCCATCCGGTTTCGCAGGAAGGGCTTCCACCATACTCCGTTGAACATGTGTTCATAGGTAAGCCCCGAAAGGTAGGTGGCAAATCCTTCATTCAGCCAGATATCCTCCCAGCTGCCGCAGGTGACCATGTCGCCAAACCACATATGGGCCAGTTCGTGTGCAACAAGCTCATGCCCGAACGACCCCATAAAGGTAAATGTCTGGTGCTCCATCCCTCCACCCCAGTTGAACTGGCAATGACCATATTTCTCATTGGCGAATGGGTATAGCCCGAACAGTGTATCAAACAACTGCATGACAGGGATCACACCAGGGGTTTGGATAGCTGCGGAAGCGGAATCCTCCGGGTAGACATAATTCAGCACTTCAACAAGGCTGGTTTCGTAAGGGACCCAATCGGAATATGTGGCATAGTTGGTCACGGCAAGACAAACCAGGTATGTGGCTATCGGATAGCGGTGTTTCCAGTGGGCGGTCATTTCATCACCGATGGCTATCTCCGAAACGAGGATGCCATTACTGGCCGCACGGTTTCCTGATGGATGAGTGATGAAGATATCCATCGAATCGGCTTTGTCGGTAAGGCCGTTCTTGCAGGGCCACCAGTCGCTCGCGCCGTAGGGTTCCGAAAGGGTCCACATAACGGGGATGCCGTTGTGCTCTTCCGTATTGAATGACCCGAAGCCAGTGCTGGGAGGAACTCCCTGGTAGAAGACAGAGATGGAGTCGAGCACGGATAGCCCAATTGCTGATGGCAGTGGGATTGTAAGCATCTCGTTTGCATGGATAAAGGCGATAGAGACAGAATGATACATCACCGCATCAACCGTAAGGGAAGCGCTGAGGTTGAAGCGAAGGGTATCAAAACCTGCTGATATTGGGACAAACCAGGTAGTCACCTCGCCCTGGATGAACCGTTGTGCAGGATCGACTTCCCAAGCACAGCGGTGGTAGCGGATATCGTAATCGGTTATGAGGTTTCCGATGGGGAGAGAGAATCTCCCAAGGTTGGCTTTCATCTCCATAGCCGCTATCTCATCGAGTTGATCTGGTGAAAATGGATTCTGAGCCAGGGAGATAAATGATGAAAAGAAGATCAGAAGGAGGAGGGATGTTTTCATGGAGTGATTTGTATTATGTGAAATATCATCTGTTGCTTTGAACATATAAAAGTAATAAATTGCAGCCTGTTCTCCTATCATTATCAGACGAACAAAGAAAACATGAAGAGCATTGAAAAATAATTAGCAATCTATCCGTCTCCCGCATATGAAAACACAATCCTGGTTCATCGTTGGTGGTGCCTCAATCCTTGTTGCAGCCATCATTACCCTCTTTTTCCTGCTTCCCCGGAAGTCATCACAACAGGGCTCTTTCTCTCCCGATCAGGTCAGTCAGGCCTATCAGCAGTATGTCCAGGCATTCACCTCTGGAGTGATATCAAGCCAATCGTCGATTCTGGTTGTTTTTACTTCCGATATGGCCGATTCCAGCGCATTTGGCTCTCTGGATACAAAAAAACTCTTCCGGTTCGATCCTGAGATCAGCGGTCAGGCATTCCGGGTGAATGACCGGACACTCGAATTCAGGCCCGACAATATCTTCCCTTCCGGAGAATCCTTTATGGCAACATTAAAGCTGTCTGAGCTATTCGATGTACCGGATTCCATGTCGCTGTTCGAATTCGGCTTCAGCATTATGAAACAGGAATTTGAAGTTGAGGTGCTGAACCATAAGGCATACAATAACAAGGATCTCACACGTGAACGTCTGTTTGGGATCTTGCGCACCTCCGACGTCGCTTCAGAAGAGAGCGTTGAGGAAATTGTGGGAGTCACCCAGAATGGCCTTGAACTGCCGGTCTCATGGATCCATGAAGAAGGCGGCAAGGTTCATTATTTCCAGGCCGACTCCATTGTGAGGACAACCGCATCCGGGG
The DNA here is from genome assembly GCA_014860625.1 of Bacteroidales bacterium. GTDB lineage: Bacteria > Bacteroidota > Bacteroidia > Bacteroidales > FEN-979 > QYOJ01. The sequence continues at coordinate 19,374 of JACZJJ010000115.1, forward strand.
AGGTGATGGTGCGTTGGAACGGAGAGCCGATTGGGGCTGATCAGCAAGGGGAAGAGCAGGTGGTTATCCCTGCCTTGAATCAGTTTATTTTTATCAAAGCCAGGATGGTGCAGGATCCGGAACAGACCATCATCGTGCAATTTTCCGACCCGCTCGATCCGAAACAGAATTTGAGGGGACTATTCAGTGTTGGCAGCTCACGTGACCTGAGGTACACAGTGGAGGACAACGAGCTGAAGATCTACCCCCAGGAGCTTAGCGGCGACTCTGTACAACTTGTAATCGAGGCAACGGTGCGGAACATGGAAGGTAAAATCCTTGGCTCACGCGTCACAGATACATCGCTCCAGATGCTTGGAAGCAAGGGCGTGGTCACCAATCTGCCGGTGGTTGTGACGATGCCTGCAGTGCGTTTCCTGGGCGATGGGGTCATCATGCCCGGTTCATCAGGACTTCTGTTCCCCTTCGAAGCAGTCAACCTGAAAGCTGTCGATATCATGGTGATCAGGATCTTTGAGCAAAATATTCTCCAGTTTCTCCAGATCAATGACCTGAACGGAAGCAGTGAGCTTTTCAGGGTAAGCCGTGTGGTGTTGAAGAAACGGATTCCGCTCTCCAACGTGCTGGATTACAGCTCCTGGAACCGTTTTTCCATCGACCTGAATGAGCTGATAAAGGCTGAACCAGGAGCTATCTATAACGTTCAGCTGAGTTTCAGGCCGGAATATTCGACCTATCCGTGCGGACAATCAAATGCTGACCGGGATACGCCGGTCCTGATGAAGGCCTATAACCCCGACTCCATCAACAACCAAAACTGGAACTATTACAGCAACTATACATCGTATGACTGGACTGATTATGACTGGAGGGATCGTGACAATCCATGCAAACCCACCTATTACATGGATCGGTCGATTTCCCGGAATATTTTTGCCTCCAACCTCGGTCTGATCGCTAAAATGGGAAGCGGAAGCAGATGCCAGGTCTATGTGACCGACCTGATTACAGCCCAGGCGGTATCCGGTGCAAAAGTGGATCTCTACAATTTCCAGCTGATCAGGTTGGGGGAATTCCGAACAAACAGCAGCGGGATAGCAGAAATCGACCTGTCGCAGAAACCCTTTTTCGTAGTGGCATCCAGGGGGAACGAAACCGGTTACCTCAGGCTGACTGACGGAGGCGCTTTGTCGCTTAGCATGTTTGATGTTGGCGGTGAAGTGGTTCAGCACGGCATCAAAGGATATCTTTATGGCGAGCGGGGTGTCTGGCGCCCTGGTGATTCGCTCTACCTCACCTTTATCCTGGATGACCCCGCCGGAACTTTGCCGAAAGACCATCCGGTGAATTTTTCATTCTACAATCCACGAGGCCAGCTGATGAAATCGCTCATCAAAGCGCCCTCCCTCGGAAACTTCTATACCTTTCATCTCGCCACCTCCACGGATGCCCCTACGGGAAACTGGATGGCGAAAGTGAAGGTAGGGGGCGCCGAATTCACCAAGCTGCTGAAGATTGAGACCGTTGTGCCGAACCGGCTCAAGATATTAATGGATGTGCCCGACAACAAACTGATTACGGGAAGCAATGCTGAAATTACCATGAAGGTGAACTGGCTGACAGGACCGATCGCATCCAATCTGAATGCCACAGTCAACCTATCGCTTTCAAAAAGCACATCCCCCTTTACCAGGTTTTCGGGATTCATCTTTGATTACCCGTTTTCAGGCTTCACGGCAGAGAATACGACGATTTTTACCGGAAAGCTGAATGAACAGGGGGAGGCGAAATTTGTGCCGGATATCCATCTTACAACAACCGCCCCCGGCGTGCTGAAAGCAAGTTTTGAAACGCTGGTGTACGAAGATGGAGGAGGCTTCAGCGTGGACAGATTTTCCGTGCCCTATTACCCTTTTGCCACCTATGCAGGCATCAGCGTTCCACAACCCCAAAAAAGAGCCTATGCCCTCGTAGCCGGAAAAACGTATGATATTCCACTCGTTAACATCACTGCAGAAGAGAAGCTGGTACCCTCTAACAAACTGAAGGTGGAGGTCTACAGGCTCGACTGGAGATGGTGGTGGGATGATACCGAATCGGGCTACTCGGCGAGTTTTATTGGCAACCAGAGTCATAACCTCAAGGCTTCACAGGTTGTTAAAACCAGTGACGGCAGAGCCAGCTACAGGTTTTCTACCAATCGTGAAGACTGGGGCAGATACCTTATCAAGGTCACGGACATGACTTCGGGGCATTCGGCCGGAAAGGTGATTTATGTGGATTGGGAAGGTTACTTCCGGATGCCGGGAGGCGAAAAGCAGGCGGCTACCATGCTCACTTTTACCTCCGACAAGCCAGCATACAAGGTTGGTGAAAAGGTGAAACTTAGCATTCCCTCTGCTGCCGGCGGCAGGGCACTTATCACCCTCGAGAATGGTTCTGAGGTTTTGCGTTCGATATGGGTTCCTACGGTGCAGGGCCAGACGGATGTTTTATTTGAGGTAACCGGCGAGATGGCTCCAAACATCTATGCCTTCGTCACCCTGCTCCAACCGCATGCACAAACCTTTAACGACCTGCCAATCAGATTGTATGGCGTTCTGCCCATCTTCGTCGAAAACCCAGGAACGCACCTGAAGCCTGAGATCCGGATGAAGGAGGTACTGGTGCCTGGAACCGATGCCAGCATCTCTGTAAAAGAGGCATCCGGGAAGGCCATGACATACACACTGGCTGTGGTAGACCAGGGATTGCTGGACCTGACTCGTTTCAAGACCCCGGATGCCTGGAAAGCATTTTACAGCCGGGAGGCGCTGGGGGTAAAAACCTGGGATCTGTACGACATGGTGATGGGCGCTTATTCGGGCGAACTACAACGGATTCTGAGTATTGGAGGGGATGAGGAAGCTGCGTTGAAAGGAAGTCTCAAAGCGAACCGCTTCATCCCGATGGTGAAATTCCTGGGAGTTTTTCAATTGAAAAAGGGGCAAACCAGGGTTCATACCTTCCGGATGCCCGACTATATTGGAGCTGTGCGTGTGATGGTAGTGGCAGGAGAAGGTGAGTCGTTTGGCTCAGCCGAGAGCTCTGCTTTCGTTCGCAAGCCACTCATGGTTTTGGGAACCCTTCCCAGGGTTTTGGGCCCCGGCGAAACCGTAAAGATTCCTGTGACAGTATTTGCCATGGAGAGCAAGGTGAAAGATGTAACCGTCTCCATAAAACCCAATGCATTTTTCACGGTAACCGGAAAGACGAGCCAGAAGATTACGTTCGCCACTACCGGCGAGCAGGTTGCCATGTTTGAGCTGCAGGTAAAACCTCAGGCAGGGGTCGGAACCGTGGAGATCAAAGCAACTGGCGGAGGGGAGGTGTCAACCCAGACGATTGAAATCGACATCCGAAATCCGAATCCACCCATCAGTTCGGTGATCAGCAAAGCAATCCAACCCGGAAGTTCGTGGAGTACACCCTTTAAACCCATCGGGATGCCGGGAACGAACTCCGGATCTCTCGAACTCTCAACCATCCCTCCCATGAATCTCGAAAAGTGGATGAACTACCTGATTCACTATCCATATGGCTGTCTCGAACAAACTGTCTCTGCCACTTTCCCGCAGCTATACCTCAGTAAACTGATGGATCTCTCGGCCGAAAAGAAACAGGAGATTGAGACCAACATCCGTGCAGCCATCAAACGGCTAAACTCTTTCCAGATGCCCGGAGGCGGTTTTTCCATGTGGCCGGGAAACAACTATCCCAGCGACTGGGGGACCAATTATGCGGGACACTTCCTCATAGAAGCCGAAAAACAGGGTTATGCTGTTCCCGGGACCCTGTTGCAAAACTGGAAATCGTTCCAGCGACGAAAAGCCGCAACGTGGGAGACCAACCTGAGCTATTCCAACAATGACCTGATCCAGGCGTACAGGCTGTTTACCCTTGCCCTGGTGGGAGACCCTGACCTGGGAGCGATGAACAGGTTGCGTGAATGGAACTCTCTCTCAAATACAGCCCGCTGGTATCTCGCAGGAGCTTACCAGCAAGCCGGGAAGCCGGAAGTTGCGCTGGCTCTTGCCGAAGGGGCAACGCACACGGTCAAAGCATACAATGAGATGTCAGGTACATTTGGTTCTGCTCTGCGCGACCAGGCAATCATTGCCGAAGTCTTGTGTCTGATGAACTTGAAGACGAAAGCGGCGCCACTGATCCGGGAGATTGCTTCCAGGCTTGCAGGCAACGAATGGTACAGCACCCAAACCACGGCTTATGCCCTGATGGCTGTCGCAGAATATGCCGGACATGAAGGTGAAAACGGGGTGACTGCCAGTTATCGCTTCGGGAAAGGTTCTTTTCAGGAGATTACATCACCCAAAAGCCTGGCACTCCTTGATGTGTCCGATCTGGAGGCCTCATCTTCAGGATCGGTAGAGGTGAAAAACAACGGGAAAGGGATCCTTTTTGCCCAATTGATCCTGAAAGGGACTCCTCTTCCCGGCAATGAAGCAGCTGCGGCTAACGATCTGCGGATTTCTGTGAAATGGATGGACCTGAATGAAAAACCGATCGATCCGAAACGGCTTCCGCAGGGGATGACATTCCTGGTGGAGGTGACCGTTACAAATCCCGGACTGAGAGGCAATTACGAGCAACTTGCCCTGGCTCTGATTTTTCCATCCGGATGGGAAATCATCAATGCCCGGATGAGTGCCATGGCTCAGGCTGAAGAGACCACGTCCCAGTTTGATTACCAATATATCGGCGACGACAGGGTGAATACCTTTTTCTCATTGAACTCGGGGAAGAGCAAACGCTTCAGGATCATGCTGAATACCACCTATCTGGGACGGTTTTACCTTCCGGCAACCAGTTGCGAAGCGATGTATGACCATACGATCTACGCCAGGGATGCAGGGGAGTGGGTGGAGGTGGTTAGGTAGGAGAGTAGGAGAGTAGGAAAGTAGGAAAGTAGGGATGTAGGGAAGTAAGTATGAGTGTATGAGGAAAAATTTACTGCGAATTGCCAACTGCCAACTGCCCACTGTCAGAAGCTGGCTGATCAGGCTGTTACCGGTAATCCTTTTCGCCATCCTCCTTTCCTGGTGGTTTTGGCTGCCTGATCCGCTCTTTCATGATCCGACATCAACCGTATTAACCGATCGTGAGGATCGCCTTCTGGGCGCTCAGATTGCTTCGGATCAGCAGTGGCGGTTTCCTGAGAATTTCCAGGTACCGGAGAAATTCAGGAAAGCGATAATCACCTACGAAGACCGCTGGTTTGATTTCCATCCCGGCATCAATCCGGTTGCGCTGGCGAGGGCGTTGAAGTTGAATATTAAACAGGGAGAGATTGTCAGCGGCGGAAGCACCATTTCGATGCAGGTGATCAGGCTGTCAAGGAAGAACAGGCCACGCACCTATCCTGAGAAGTTGCAGGAAGTACTCCTGGCACTCCGCCTGGAAGCAGGTTATTCAAAAGAAGAGATTCTCGGGCTGTATGCATCCCATGCGCCGTTTGGCGGCAATGTGGTTGGGCTGGAAGCAGCATCCTGGCGCTATTTCGGTGTCAAACCCAACAACCTCTCCTGGGCCGAGGCTGCCACGCTGGCTGTGTTGCCCAACAGTCCGGGTCTGATCTTCCCGGGACGAAATCCTGAAAGGTTACGGGAGAAACGAAACCATCTGCTCGATCTCCTGGAACTGTATGGCACGATCGACAAGCAGACCTGCGATCTGGCCAAAGATGAAGTCCTCCCCGGGATGCCCCTTCCCCTGCCGCAACTGGCACCTCACTTGCTAATACGCTCGAATCGTGAAGGACATAAAGGCGATAAGATCAGGACTTCACTTGACCATTCCCTTCAGCAATCTGTAGCTGAAATCCTGAACCGCCACGCGCTGCACCACCGTGCCAATGAGATTTACAATGCGGCCGCCATCGTACTGTCGGTAAATACCGGAGAAGTACTGGTATATGTAGGAAACATTCCCGGCAACGGAACCGGCCGGCATGGCAATTCTGTCGACATCATTGCGGCCAACCGCAGTACCGGAAGCCTGCTGAAGCCTTTTCTGTTTGCAGCGATGCTTAACGACGGACTTCTCCTGCCAACCACCCTTGTTCCTGATATCCCAACCCAGATGGGAGGATTTGTTCCGGAAAATTACAACCGGACCTACGACGGAGCTGTGCCGGCCAAGCAGGCGTTGGCCAGGTCCCTCAATATACCTGCAGTGAAGATGCTTCAATCCTATGGGTATCATCAGTTCTACAGCCTCCTCCGAAATATCGGGATGAAATCGCTCTCGAAGCCGGCCGATCATTACGGACTTGCGATGATCCTGGGGGGAGCCGAATCATCCCTGTGGGAGATGACCGGCATTTACGCCTCCATGGCACGTACACTGAATCACTACCTGGCTGATAGTTCCGGGTATTCGAAGCAGGATTTTCATCCTCCGAAATACCTGGCTCCGGAGAGCTCCGGGATAGAGCCAGAGGAGATAGAGCAACATTCTGTACGCACTTCTGAAGCCGTTTTCTCTCCACCTCTTGATGCTTCCTCCTGGTTCGACGCAGGATCGATATGGCTTACCTTTGAAGCGATGGTAGAGGTTACCCGTCCGGAGACGGAGATGCAGTGGCAACAGTTCTCCTCTTCCAGCCGGATAGCCTGGAAAACGGGAACCAGTTTTGGCAACCGCGATGCCTGGGCAATTGGGGTCACGCCTGACTATGTAGCAGGGGTATGGGTAGGGAATGCCACAGGTGAGGGGAGGCCTGGATTGACAGGTTTGGGGATGGCTGCTTCCATCCTGTTTGAGATTTTCGATGTACTGCCTGCAGACGGGTGGTTTGCCATTCCTTCTTCCACACTTGATTCACTGGTAGTATGCCGGTACAGCGGATACAGGGCCTCCTCCCTCTGCGAACCAACAGACACCATATTTGCGCCTGAGAGAGGAGCAGAAACAGGCTCCTGTCCCTTCCACCATCTGGTTCATCTGGATCCATCCGGCAAATTTCAGGTCAACTCGAGCTGCATATCCCCCAGTGTGATCCTGAACCAGTCGTGGTTTCTCCTCCCACCCGCACAGGAGTATTATTTCAGTCGAAAGAATCCCTTTTACAGGCATCTCCCTCCCTGGCTTCCGGGATGTGAATCCTCTTCGTTACAAAGCTCTATCGGAATGATATACCCGAAGAACAACAGTCATATCTATATCCCTGTGGAGTTGGATGGAACGCCCGGAGCCGCCATTTTCCGGGCTGCCTATCGGGATCCGGAAGGGGTCCTTTTCTGGCATCTTGACGAGACGTATCTGGGGAGTACCAGCCGGCTCCACCAGATGGAACTTACCCCTGCTCAGGGTTGGCACACCCTTACGCTCGTCAGCCAGCAGGGAGAGACGCTGACGATCCGATTTGAGGTGATGGGGAAAGGAGGTAGGTAGGTAGGTAGGTAGGTAGGTAGGTAGGTAGGTAGGATGAGCAATTCCGTTATCTTTGCACCAGTTAACACGATCCCTCATGACTTTTCAAGAAAAAATCCTCAAGGGCATCCCCGACAGGCTTCCAGAGCCGCAACCTTATGATCCGGATGCCAATCACGCACCGGTGCGGAAAGATATATTATCCGCCGGGGAGAAAAAACTGGCACTGAGAAATGCCTTACGTTATTTCGATAAAAAGCATCATGCTATTCTCGCTCCCGAATTTGCCGAAGAGCTGAAAAAATATGGCCGGATATACATGTACAGGTTCAGGCCTACCTATGAGATGTTTGCCCGCCCGATCACAGAATACCCGCATCAATCGCTTCAGGCTGCATCCATCATGCTGATGATCCAGAACAACCTTGATCCGGCTGTGGCCCAGCATCCGCATGAGTTGATCACTTATGGTGGAAATGGGGCAGTATTCCAGAATTGGGCGCAATACCTGATCACCATGAAGTATCTGGCCGGGATGACGGACGAACAGACACTTGTCATGTACTCAGGCCATCCGATGGGATTGTTTCCGTCCCACATATGGGCGCCAAGGGTAGTGGTTACCAACGGCATGATGATTCCAAACTACTCCAGTCAGGATGACTGGGAACGCTATAACGCGTTGGGTGTAACACAGTATGGCCAGATGACAGCTGGTTCGTATATGTATATCGGACCGCAGGGTATTGTTCACGGTACAACCATCACAGTGCTGAATGCGGCCCGGAAAGTGACCTCCGACGGGATTGCCGGAAAGGTATTCGTCACCTCGGGCCTCGGCGGGATGTCGGGGGCCCAGGCAAAGGCCACTGTCATAGCAGGTGGGATTGCTGTCATCGCTGAGATCAACCCGAAGGTGGTGAAGAAACGGCATGAGCAGGGATGGGTGGATGAAGTCTATACCGACCTCGACAAGCTGATTCACCGGATGATCTCTGCTCAGTGTGGTCGCGATGCCATTTCTCTTGCTTACCAGGGAAATGTGGTGGATCTCTGGGAGAAGTTTGCCCAGGAGGAGCTGCAGGTGGAACTGGGCTCCGATCAAACCTCCTTACATAATCCCTGGGCCGGCGGATACTACCCTGCTGGTCTGACTCTGGAAGAGTCGAATGAGATGATGGTCAAAGATCCGGCGAAATTCAAGGAAGAGGTGCAAAAGTCGCTCAGGCGCCAGATCACTGCGATAAAAAAACTGACTGACAATGGCATGTACTTCTGGGATTACGGCAATGCATTTTTGCTGGAAGCCTCACGCGCCGGAGCTGATATTGTAAACCCTGACGGGACATTCACTTACCCATCTTACGTGCAGGACATCATGGGGCCGCTGTTTTTCGATTATGGCTTCGGTCCATTCAGATGGGTATGTACCTCTGGGGACCCTGCTGATCTGGCGATGACCGATGAAATAGCAGCCTTGGTATTGGAGGAAATTGCCGCGCATGCACCCAAAGAGATTGAGATGCAGATGCGCGACAACATCCATTGGATCCGTGAAGCCGGAAATAACAACCTGGTTGTTGGTTCCCAGGCCAGGATTCTTTATGCCGATTGCGAAGGTCGCACCAAAATCGCCGCTGCGTTCAATGCAGCAATCAGGGATGGAAAGATATCCGCTCCCATCGTGCTGGGACGAGATCATCACGACGTTTCCGGCACCGACTCCCCGTTCAGGGAAACATCCAACATTTACGATGGCTCCTCCTTTACTGCCGACATGGCAATCCAGAATGTGATCGGCGACAGTTTCCGCGGTGCTACGTGGGTATCGGTCCACAATGGCGGCGGGGTTGGCTGGGGCGAAGTGATCAATGGCGGTTTTGGAATGTTGCTTGACGGTTCGGAAACTGCGGACTGGCGACTGCGGACTATGTTGCACTGGGATGTGAATAACGGCATCGCCCGTCGTGCCTGGGCCAGGAATGATGAGGCTGTATTCGCGATCAATCGCGCGATGGAAGAGAATTCCCAGCTAAAAGTAACACTGCCAAATAAGGTTGAGGACAGGTTAATTGAAGGATTGTTTTAATGCCGTTGCCGCGTCGCCTCGGCTCCTCGCAATGACAATGATGCCGGATGCCTGACAGCTTACCCCTAATCGCTATTCCCTAATCGCTAATCCCTGATTCCTCACGGAAAGAGAACCGTGCTGAGCACCTGACTCTGGATGTTTGAGGAGTCGGAAGGCGCTGAATAGTCCATTTTAATAAAGCCGTACTGTTTGCTGAGATAGATGGTGCCTTTGGTAGTGATGTCGCCGGATGAGTGCATCCGTGAATCGATTGAATATTTTCCGCATGTGTACGACCCGGCAGTAACATTTACGGGTACATCGGTGTTGGTCAGTGTGAGATAAGTGGTGTCGTCGCCACTGATAAAGCGGTAGGTTTTATTCACCACGGCATCCAGGTAGAAGGAATAGAGGATATCGGTTTCGGAGGTGCCATCCATCACCGACAGGCGGAAGGGTTCAACAAGCCAGTTAAACTGTTTCTGGGTTTGCGGCCATCCGCAGTTGTTGGTCTCTGTAACGGTATAGAGATAGGAGGACGCTGCGGCTCCAATCGTTTGTTGTACCTCACAACTGGTTCCGTTGTATAGCTGTGTTTCATAGGTCCAGGTCCGTCCGTTTTGGGCGAAACTGAAATAAGCGGAAGGATCCATGTTCGGATTCACCAGAATGAGAGATCCTTCATATGTTATGAATTGTTTGCCCATTGGGCCGCATTCGTTGCCGGCCATACGGATGATCATCACGTTGTCTTCCTGTAAGAAAACAAAGCCCCCAAGACTCCAGTTCGAACATTGTGGATTGGTTGAATCGCTCAGGATGAGATTGAAATACAGGATCCCATCCTGGAACATAAATCCCTCGAGGAAGTTGATCTGACCCAACTCAAAGATGCCATCCAGCAAATCTCCGGCAGTGTTGCTGAACAAGGTTATATCTCCATTTTTCTCGATAAGGGTGTTGTTCTTGAAGGTGGTCATACGGCCCCGCCATGTCCCTTTCAACTGATTGAGTGTGACAGCAGAACTATCGTAGGCTGTCTCTTTTTTACAAGCCTGTTCGGGCAGGATAAAAAGAACAAGACAGAGGAAAAGGAGGACCTTTGGAAGAATGGTGTAATTAACTGTGTAAACGGATTGATTTTCTCGATGAACCATGGTTCGATAGTTTGGCTGTTTGGGGATTAAGGCATAAATTTACGGCAATTTAGCTCAAATTACAATCATGTCGTATTATTTAAACCTTATATCCATGAAAAAGTTGCATCTCTTAGTCTCTGTGTTCGCACTTTTTTCTATCATTGCGTGTAAGCAACAGATCAAAGTGACATATCCCGATACTGCAAAAGTTGACACAGTCAATGACTATTTTGGCACCCTGGTTGCCGATCCTTACCGTTGGCTCGAAAATGATACATCCGCTGAAACGGAAGCATGGGTCAGCGCGGAGAATGCCGTGACCGATGAATATCTGGCACAGATCCCATACAGGGAGCAGGTTCGCAACCGGCTTGAAAAGATCTGGGACTATCCAAAATACGGTGTTCCGTTTCAGGAGGGGAATTACTTCTTCTTTTTTAAAAACGACGGACTGCAGAATCAATCGGTCCTCTACATTAAAAACGGCATCGACGGTGAACCTGAGATGCTCCTTGATCCGAATACATTCAGCGAGGATGGTACCATTGCTCTTGCTGGGCTCTCAGTATCCCATGATGCCAGATACCTGGCCTACAGCCTGGCAACCAGCGGATCGGACTGGAATGAGATCCATGTGATGGAGATCGAAGGCAGGAACGTTTTGCCGGATGTACTGAACTGGGTAAAGTTTTCGGGGATGTCGTGGGAGAAAGACGGGTTTTATTACAGCCGATACGATGAGCCTGTAAAGGGACTGGAGTACTCCAATAAAAATGAGTTTCATAAAGTTTTTTACCACAAGGTAGGCACGCCACAATCAGCAGATATCCTGATCTTCCAGGACCTGAAATACCCTCTTCGGAATTATGGGGTGTCGGTGACCGATGACGAACATTTCCTGATCCTCTATCAAAGTGAGTCAACCAGCGGTAATGCGTTGTATTACAAGGATCTTACCAAGAAAAACAGCAAATTCCAACCCCTTGTCACAGGGTTTGAGAACGACTTTTCCGTGGTGGATAACCTTGGCGATAACCTGCTTGTCGTAACAAACTATGAAGCTCCAAAAAAGATGCTGGTGCTGATGGACCCGACACAACCTCAACCCGATAAATGGACGATCCTGATCCCCGAACAGGAAGATGTGCTTGGTTCGGTTGATATGGCCGGAGACAAGCTCGTGGCCGAATACATGTACAAAGCTGCAAGTATTGCCAAGCTCTACGACTATTCCGGAAACCAGCTGGGAGAGATTGAGCTTCCTGCGGTTGGAACCCTTGCCGGCTTCAGTGGAAAAAAAGGTGAAAACGTGGCCTTCTACGGCTTCACTTCCTATACCTTTCCCACCACCATCTTCAAGTATGATTTAGCCACAAACCTTTCTGAAGTCTACATCAAGCCTGAGCTGGATTTCGATCCGGAAAAGTATATCGTGAAACAGGTAGAATATCCCAGTAAGGATGGTACACTGATCACCATGTTTATCGTTCATCAGAAGGACCTGAAGCTGGATGGCAATAACCCTACTCTGCTTTACGGATACGGTGGTTTCAACATCAGCATGACTCCGGGATTCAGCGTCACCCGACTGGCTTTTATCGAACAGGGTGGTGTATATGCAGTTCCCAACCTTCGTGGCGGAGGTGAATATGGCGAAGAGTGGCACAAGGCGGGCACACTGGAGCGGAAACAGAATGTGTTTGACGACTTCATTGCAGCCGCTGAATACCTGATAGAGGAGAAGTACACCTCTTCCGAAAAACTGGCAATCATGGGAGGTTCTAACGGAGGTCTGCTGGTTGGTGCCTGCATGACCCAGCGCCCCGAACTTTTCAAGGTAGCCATTCCTGCTGTAGGGGTGATGGACATGCTGCGCTACCACAAATTCACCATTGGATGGGCATGGGCAACAGATTACGGTACCAGTGAAACCGAAGAGGGGTTCAACTACCTGATCAAATACTCACCGATTCACAACATCAGGGAAGGGGTCAGTTATCCAGCCACCCTGGTGACAACAGCCGATCATGACGACAGGGTTGTACCGGCACACTCCTTTAAATTCATTGCGAGGTTGCAGGCCGCTGATGCCGGCCCGAACCCGGTACTGGTGCGTATTGAGACCAAAGCCGGCCACGGAGGCGGCAAACCTACCTCCAAAGTGATCGAAGAGTACGGCGACATCTGGTCGTTTATGTTCTGGAATCTGGGGATGACACCAAAATTTTAATCCCCACCCAACCTTTTTCGGTTTCATTTTGTCTTGTAAACATCAGGGGTGACCTGCCAGGTCGCCCCTGCTTTTTGGTGCCCCCTGAAAAAAAAGTTATCAACAACGTTTCACCTTTTAGGGGAAAACCGGATTAATGTCCGAAGACAAGAGATATGAACCCTATTTCAGAAGCAAAGCTTATTGACGGAGTCATAAAGAAGAGGCGTGCAGCAATCCATTTTATGTATAAGGATTATTTCCCGCTGATATTGGCTCTGGTTCAGAAAAATTCAGGTACCCGGCAGGATGCCGAAGACCTTTTTCAGGATGGTCTGGTTGCCCTTTACCTGAGGTGCCGGGATAAAGAATTGGTTCTTCATTGCAGCCTGCGGAGCTATTTTTATTCCATCTGCAGAAATCTTTGGTTACAGCGGCTTGAACGTAAATGCAGGTTTATTTTACAACCTGATCTCCTGGTAAATGAATGCGAGGAAACATACCATTCTAAAACCGACTTGATACAAGAAAAGAAACTTGAACGCTATCGCTTGTTCTGGCGGCATTTCAAACAGCTGCCCGACGATTGCCAGAAAGTGTTCCAGATGTATTTCGACAAGATTCCGTTCAAAACAATAGCAAAGAACCTGGGTATGCAGGATGCGGATTATGTAAAAGTGAGAAAATATCTCTGTAAGAAATTATTGATCAAGCGAATCAAAAAAGATCCTGAATATTTAAATTGTATCAACCATGAATAACAAGGAAGAGATCGAACTGGACAAGGATCTTACAGAATTCTTGCAGGACAGGAAATTATTGGAGTTTCTTCAGGTCCTGGATCATGTAAAAGAGAAGAAGTCACAGGATTTTGGGCCGAGTTGTTTGCTGATGGCCGCCCTGCTCCTTTTACTGGTTGCATTGACAGGCTATTGGATCTTTCAAAATCCAATACAGGGAAGATACCCATTGATCATAAATGGGATCACTGAACTATCGGATGCCTGCTCCAGAGATCTAAAAAACATAGATATCGTAATCCACAATTCGCCGGGTTTTTTCATCCCCTCTCCTGGGGAAAACCCTCCTTCAGAGAAAACGACAGTAAATAACTTCAGGCCACTTACTTATTTGGAAGGAATGGTTGGGGTTGCTGTCAGATCTGACCATTTCTGCCTGTTGTCGCCAGAGTTTTCTGTCGCTCTGACTCCTGGCGATAGCCTGCAATTTACATGGAAAGAGCCTGGAACCAGCAGCCTTTGCTTCACGGTACTGAATAACCGAGGCGAAATGATGGTGAGTCGGGAGAATATCACAGGGGCATCCTTCACACTCATTACAAACTCCTGGAAGGAGGGTGTCTACTACTGGAAAATCATTGAGAAAGACATGTTGTTGAATGTTGGAAAGATAACCCTGCGAAAGTGAGAAACAAGACTCAGACCCAACGAATTTTGATCCAGATCTTGCTGTTTCTGTTTCTCTATCAGTCAGGAATAACCCAGTCTTCAATACATCCCGGATCTGCTGAAATATCCGTTAACTGGTTCAACAAAGGAACCTGTCACCTGGTCAGCCGAGAATGGACCCAGGCTCTGGAGGCATTCAGAAATGCTCTTCAAAACTGTCCCAGCAGGGATCAACAAGTGATGGTACATCAGAATCTGGGTTCGCTGTACTATCTTCTAGCGGATTACGAAAAAGCCGTTATTCATTTTGACTTTGCTTTTCAATTACTCAATGGGGAATTAACGGATCAGTCCAGAAAAGCGGAAATCTGTCTGAATCTTGGCTTTACCTGGCTTGAAAGAGATTCTCCCGACAAGGCACAGCGCTGGTTTGATCTGGCTGAATCGTTCAGCTTGAGCGATCAGGCCCATTGGAAGTTGAGGCTTGCACTGGGAACAGGGAATGTGCTGTTTTCAAAGGGCTTATATCGCCAGGCCTCTGAAATCTATGCAAAAGCCATTGTCCTGCATGGAATGAGAAACCCCATTATGGAGGAGGAGATATGGCTCTTGAAGAACCTTGCCTGGAGTTACCAGGTTCTTGGTGAACTTGATTCAGCGATGTTAATATTGGGTGAAATACTTGATAGAACCGGGATGACCGGGATGACAGATCAGTTTACTCTTGGCGAAATTCTCTTGCAGAAAGGTCAATTGCTTGTTTCGGCAGATAACTTGAGCGAAGCTAAAGATGTTCTCGGTCTGGCGCTGCAAATTTTGAACAAGGAGGTATCCCAGATAGTTTACTCTGAAAGTAATCCTCAGACATTGACAACAACCGATGTGTTGAAGTACAGGATCATGAGTGAGAAGATCAGGCTGGAGTGGATCCTGTTCAACACGGTTGAAACGGATTCATGCACTGTTCACAGTCTTTTCGAGGATACAATGGATGCGCTGAGACTTGGCGAGGATCTTGCCGGACAGTTCCCGCTGATCGACCTTGTGGCGTTGCAACCTCAGATTCAGCGGTCACTTACAGGTATAGCCCTGGAATTGATCATGCAAATGGACAGCAATTCGTTTCTACATGCTGACAATTTTGTAACCCTGACAGAGAGACTAACGGGATTTGAGCAGCGATGTGAGGCTGTCAGTTTTCAGGAGATAGACAGCACTTGTCCGGATTCACTTAAATCGAGGCTGGTTGACCTGAAACGTCAACTGTTCCGGTTGCATAAGCAACGACTGATTGAAACCCCGGAAGGCCTGATACCTTCACCCAACCAGGTTGGTGAAGCGGTTGTGATCCTGAATGAACTCGACATCCTGGATTCGGATAAATTGCAAGGGAATCATTCCAACGTAATGGGATCAGAGCTGTGTGTTATTCAATCCCTGATGCACAGGGATGAGGTTTTGATTTCCTATCACCACTTAGACACCTCCTTATTCACCGTCTTACTTACGACTGATACTTCGATCATTCGCAAGCAAAAGGCAGCCACAGAACTAACCAGGGATATAAACGACTTTTCCAGCGCAATGAAAGGACTGGACCCCATGTCGTTTTTCGAATGCAGTTACTCATTGTATAATTATCTCCTGAAACCCCTGGAAGAACATCTGAAAGGCAAGTTCTTTCTGAGAATTATTCCTGACAGGCCATTGAGGGAATTGTCCTTTGAGGCATTAATAACCAATGAAGGGAGGCTTCCGGAAACTCCTGTGAAATTTCTCATTGATCGCTTTGAAATCGCATATTATACGTCAATCCAGGCATGGTCCAGCCGACGCATGAGCCCCAATGATTCAGTGTTTCAGGAGAAATATGCCTATGATTTTGTGGCCTGTGCACCTGAATTTTCAGGTATGGAAACTGCCTGTATACCGCATGCGGCTCTTGAAGTTGACAGGATCTCCCGCTTATTCAGATCGGAGAAAAAGAGAACCAAACTTGTATCACAGCAGGAACTGCATCTGGATTCACTGACTGTTTTGGGCAGCCAGTCCCGGATTTTTCACCTGGCAACACATGGATATACGGATTTTGCACATCCGGAATTTTCGGGTTGGTTGTTGACAGAGGATCAGGGATTTTCCCGTCAGCTGACTCAAACGGAACGGCGAATTGAACTGGGAGCTCTGCAATCCTTCCGGATGACAAGTGATCTTGTGGTTCTGAGTTCCTGTTCGGTAGTTGGCGAACAGGGAAATGGTTGGTACAGAATGACCGGATTTCCGGCTAATTTCTTCCGGGCTGGGGTCCACAATATGTTATTCTCATTGTGGAACGTTTCCGATAAGCATACAGATCAGCTCATGGTCTCGTTTTATCGGATGTTTCTGGAGGGGAAAAGCTATTCTGCTGCCCTCCGGGCTGCCAAGTTGCAGATGCTCTCAAATCCCGGAACGGATTTCCCTTTTTACTGGGGGGCGTTTGTGCTATGGGCAGATTAACTCTTTACCGCAATCGTCTCAATCTCTATCAATGCACCTTTTGGCAGTCCCAATGCAGCAAAGGCAGCCCTCGCAGGGCGGTTAACCGCATAATACCGGTTGTAAACCTCATTCATATCAGCAAAGTGGTCCATCGTAGTGAGGAGGACAGTCGACTTTACCACATCGTCATAAGTGTATCCCGCCGCATCCAGGATGGCGCCGATGTTTTTCAATACAAGATCGGCCTGGACTTTGATGTCTCCCTCAATCAGTTGGCCTGCTGCAGGATCAATGGCAATCTGTCCTGAAATGTACAGGGTACCGTTTATCTCGGTTGCCTGGCTGTACGGCCCTATCGCCTGAGGCGCTTTATCTGTTTCAATGATTCGTTTCATAATTCATAATTCTATTGGTAGTCTCTGAAGTCTTTCTTCTTGTTCAGTTTCAAGTCTTGCAATACGCTTGCCTTCACGTTAATAGAGAAATTCCACTGTTGTTGTGCTCCTTTTGGCACCCAACCGAATGACATCTCCCAGCAATGCAGGTCGCGGTAAACGTTGACAGAGGTATACCCCAACTCATTGCTTGTGAAATCCCAACCGGTTGTGAGAGTGATCTTCCACTTTGGAGTGATATTGAGTTGCCCGTTAAAACTAAGTGTTTGAATGATCTTTGGAACCCTCTTTTCCTGTTTGTAATCCCACGATGCCGCATAGCGGAAATTGTAGTTAACACTGAAACTCCAGGGGATATCGAAATCTATGTAATAATCGTAGTACCTCTGCAGGTCTTCCCGTTCCTGTACAGATCCTTTTGTGCCCTCTTTCTTTTTACCCACTTTATCAGACGTGAGGCTGTAGCTCAGTCCAATATCCCATGTGGTGTTATCCAGTCGCAGCAACCGATGGTTCACCCTCCACTCTGAAGCATTTGTCCTGCGGCCCAAAGAGTCGAGGGCATATGGGTCCCAGCGACTGGAATACTGAATGTTCAGCCCTTTGAAGATGGATGTTCTCCCCGACAGCGAGATCGGAGACCAGTTCAGGGAGTCTTTCGCGATATCGTATGACGCCGAGATCACGAAGTTATCAATCAATACGATCTTTTTTGTTCCCGTGACGGTATCTTTCCGGTTCCGGATTTTCATCTCCAGGTTGTTACTGAGGCTGAAGGTGACGAGTCCCGCCTGGTTGGCTGGCGGGCCACCGTAAAGGCTTCCCTGGAAAATAGAGTATTTCCCGGGTGTGGCACTGGTGTCGTTCTCAATCTCTTTGTAATATCCCCACATCGGGGCCCCGAAATCCGGTGTATAGCTGAAGGTTACCGCAGGCGTCAGGACATGCCGTATCGCGTTAACCGGACCTCCCCTAAACTGGTACATCCCGTATATCCGGGTGTTGATGGATGAGGAGAAATTGAAGTCGAAGGCATTTTTAAATCCGTAGATCGTGTCAGTCTTATAATAGGCAGGGTAAGTCGTGTCACTGGTTACGATTGAATCGATGTACGACTTTTTAATGTAATTGAAATACATTTTATCCCGAATGTTCAGGCTATTGGTAAAATTGACGAATTTAAAGATCCGCCAGGTCCCGGAAATAGGAATGTTATGCCGGATGCCATTTTGCATATCCTTGTACCACCCCGACCGGAAAAGGGAGGTGTCGTTTGTGTTGTATCTGTTTTCAAGATCCAGGTTGTATTTCAGTCCGATCTGTTCATACCATTTTAATTTACCAGCCCTCTCTTTCTTTCGGAAAGGATAAAACTGGTTGACCGAAAAGGAGATCTGCGGAAATGCAAAATTGATCTCTTTCGTGATGGTGTTCTGGCTATGGTTGAAGTTCAGATTGAGAAAATATTTTCCTCCAAAACTGGTGGAATAGTTGATGCTTGACTGGAACGTATTGGAGAGATACGCTTCGGTAGAGGATGAAGGATTGTATCTGTTAAAGGTATTGCTGACGATGTTGACATTCGCGGAGAAGTTGCTGTTGGGGCGAGCCTTCCTGTCCTGGTTGTGAACCCATCGGAATTCAAAATCTTCTTGCCTCTGGTAATCCGGAGAACCCTTAAATCCAATCTTGTTGATGGCATATCCAAGTCTCAGGATGCCGTTGTACTTGTATCGTTTCACATAATTGAACGTGGGCTTGAGGGCCCAGCTTCCACGGGAATAGATATCTCCCAGGATCTTGAGGTCCATATACTGGTTGATCGCCCAGTAATATCCTCCATTCTCAAGGAAGAATCCTCTGTTGGCAGACTCCCCGTAGGTAGGTAAAATAATCCCAGACCGCTGTCCGGTTCGGTTTGGGAAATATCCGAAAGGGATGAAAAGAGGGGTAGGGACTTCAGCGATTGCCAGGTATGCTGAGCCGGTAACAATTTTACTGTTGGGGATCACCTTTGCCTTGTTGAACCGAAACTCAAAGTGTGGATGCTCCTCATTACTGCAGGTGGTATAGGATCCGGTTTTGATGTAAGTCACATCATCTGCCATCTTTTTTACCACCTGCCCGTGCAGGTACCCCTCATCCTGCTGGGTAAAGACTCTCCGGATATATCCTTTTTTCGTTTTGTAGTTGTAGTTCATGATCTTCGACTTGAACTTCATCTCTCCCTGGGTAAACTCGGGAACGCCAATCTCATTATCGAGCGAATCACGCGATCCGTGTGCATAAATCATGTTATTCGGGAAGTCGATCTCAATATAATTCGCTTTCAGATTGATGTCGGTATAGGTAATTTCACCCTGATCGAACAGGAACATCCGTTGCTTTTTGATGTCGAACCTCAGGGAATCTTCTGCTTTGTAATCGACTTTTGCTTCAAGCGAACTTGTTCTCTTTTCGGTCAACGCCGTTGAATCAATATCCAGGGAATCTGACACTAGGTTGATGGAGTCAACTGGCGCAGTAAGTGATTCCGTATCAGATACAAGTGAATCGGGAACAGCAGAAAGAAGGGTGTCGGGAAGGGCAGGCCGGACGATATCCTGGCCCTGCAGCATATGATTGGAAAGCAGGAAAAGAATAAGAACAATAGGCAGGAGAGACCCGATTCTTGTTAATATTTTCGTTAACAACTTCTGTGGCAAGATTGTTGATTAAAGTCTATCTTTGTTCTGGAATCTCTTTGTTCTCCGGGCTTCAAAGCTAAAGAAAATAATGGTTGACCCACTCTTTTTAAGATACTTTAACAAACTATGGAGGAGAGCTGCATGGATCGCTGGATGCCTCATTCTGGTTGCCATGGTATCTTTCGGACAGGGGAAAGGTACGATTAAAACGGTCGTGATCGATGCCGGACATGGAGGGAAAGATCCCGGAACGGTAGGCAGGAGAACACAGGAAAAATACGTGGCTCTTTCGGTAGCACTCAAGGTTGGCACCCTGATTCAGCGCAATTTCCGGGACGTTGAGGTGATCTATACCCGCGACCGCGACAGGTTCATCGAACTGCACGAACGGGCTGCCATTGCCAACAGAAATAAAGCCGACCTCTTCATCTCCATCCACGCCAATGCAAACAATTTAAAGACATTGAGGGGAGCTGAAACCTACATCATGGGTTTGCACCGCTCGCAGGCTAACCTGGAGATTGCCAAGCTGGAGAATGCTGCCATACTTCTGGAAACCGATTATTCATCAAAATACGAAGGATTCGATCCCAACTCCGATGAATCCTACATCACATTCAGCCTTTACCAGAATTCTAACCTGGAGTCCAGTTCGCGTTTTGCTGCTGAGATTCAGGAGCAGATGAAAGAGCGGGTAGGGCTGAATGACCGGGGGGTTCGGCAAGCAGGCTTCCTGGTTTTATACAAAACAACCATGCCAAGCGTACTGGTTGAGGTAGGATACCTCAGCAATGTGGATGAAGAGAATTTTCTGATCTCAGAAAAGGGACAGGACTACATTGCTTCGGCGATATTCAGAGCGTTCAAAAGTTATAAAAACGAGGTAGAGCAGCAAAGTGGTGGTCCCGTTGCAATCAGAAAGGATGCCCCCGGGCCGTCTGGACAGCCAAACAGGAATGGGATCATTTTTAAAATCCAGATTGCGGCCTCCCCGGATGAAATCAACCTGACATCGCCCCGTTTCAGGGGGGTGAAGGGGATTCAGATGTATCAGCATAACGGAATGTTTAAATACACCTATGGAGAGGAAACGGACCTGGAAAAGGCCAAAGCCCTGCATGCCAGGATGCAGTCGACAGGCTTTACAGATGCATTTATTGTAGCCTTTTACAAAGGAGAGCGAATCTCCCTTGACCAGGCGAAAAGTCTCCTTGGACGGTAGCCGGTTTTATCTGGTTGCCCTGGCTTAGGCTCGCATTGGTTTATTTTCGTATATTTGAACGGATTCAATACAACGATATCAGATGGCTCTTAAAAAGTATAAAATTCGCAAAGAGGTCAAGGTAGGAGCGGTTTTTGTCATCGCTCTGTCTGTGATGGTCTGGGGAATCATGTACCTCCAGGGCATAGAAATCCTTAAGAAAAAACGGATAATTTACGCCGTGTACGAACGGGTGAACGGATTGGTTGCCGCCAACCCGGTTACGATTCAGGGAATGAAGGTAGGCCAGGTAAAAACCCTCTATTTTTCCCCCGAAGATCCCCGCAAGATCATTGTTGAGCTGTATCTCAACAACACAACCTATCCGATACCCAAAAACTCCGTCGCAAGTATCTACAGCGCTGATTTGATGGGATCAAAAGAGATAGAGATTCTCCCAGGGAACTCTTCTGAACTGATAAAGGATGGAGATACCCTGATGGCACGTACAGAAGCAACATTGGGGGAGGAGGTCAACCAGCAACTTGCTCCCATCAAGCATAAGGCTGAGAACCTCATCAGTTCCATCGACACCCTTGCTACCATTTTACAACAAGTGCTCAACAAAAACACCCAGGCGAGTCTGATCGAAGCAATCGAACACATCAAGGAGGCAATTGGGAATGTTGCTCATATGACATACAATGCCGATACGCTTGTTACCCAGCAACGAAGCAATCTTGCAAGAATTATCACCAACATGGAATCGATCAGTAAAAACCTGGAGAGAAACAATGATAAGATCACAAACATCCTTGAGAACTTTTCAAGTGTGAGCGATTCATTAGCCAGGCTGAACATTCCGGCTACCTTCTCCCAGGTTGATCAGGCGGTTCGAAACCTGAATGAAATAATAGGGAAAATCAAGAGTGGGGAGGGTACAATCGGACTTCTGGTGAATGATTCGTCCTTATATTATGAGATGGATAAGGCAGCCAGGGACTTGAACTTGCTTCTCGAAGACATCAAGGCGAATCCGAAGAAATACGTGCACGTATCTGTGTTTTAATACCCCTAAATCCCCTGAAGGGGACTTACTCCCTCCCCTTCAGGGGAGGGTTGGGGAG
>JACZJJ010000116.1 GCA_014860625.1 Bacteroidales bacterium
CGCCAACACGATTGAAGGGATGAACAAAATCAGGCAGCAGATGACCGCTATTGCCGGAATGGTAGTGAGGTTGAGCGAACAAAGCCAGACCATTGGAGAGATCACGGCAACAGTAAACGAACTGGCCGAGCAATCGAACCTGTTGGCAGTCAATGCAGCCATCGAGGCAGCTAAAGCCGGCGAACAGGGGAAGGGCTTTACCGTGGTGGCGCAGGAGATTAAGATGCTGGCCGACCGTTCAAAAGAGGCCACAGCCCAGGTTCGCAACATTTTGCGGGATGTTCAGAAATCGATCAGTTCGGCGGTAATGGCCACCGAAGAGGGAGGAAAGGCGGTGGATGAGGGATTGAAACTGACAACACTGTCAGGCGATACGATCAAGACCCTTTCTGAAAGTGTGTCGGAGGCAGCGAAAACCTCTATCCAGATCGCTGCTTCCAGCCAGCAGCAACTCGAAGGGATGGACCAGGTGGTAGCCGCCATGGAAAATATCAGGGAAGCCAGTGTACAGGCTGCTGCCAGCACACAACAATCTGTTGATTCGGTGACCGAGCTGCAGAAGGTAGGTCAGAAGTTGGATGAGATGATGAAGCAATACAGGCTATGAAATAGGCTGAAAATCAGTTTTACCCCAACCCTAAAGGGAGCCTGATTTTCAGCAACTTCTCCCTTTAGGGCCGGGGTAAAAAGTTGCTGAAAAAAGAAACCCGAAACAATAAAATATCATGAAAATCACAAACTTTTTTACCCGGAAGATCGCCACCAAGCTCATTGCCCTGTTCCTGGCGGTATCCGTTATTCCCATAGTGATCATTGGCCTGCTGAGCTACTACAGCGCCAGAACGGCTCTGGAGAATGAGGCTTCAAGCAAACTGGAAGCCATTGGGACAATAAAAACTTCCCAGATCACCCAGTTTATTGCCGAACGTATATCAGATGCTGAAATGTTTGCAAAACTTCCCAGGATCGTAGAGGTTGTCCCCCTACTTGACGAACTGAGCAAAGAGGCAAAGAGCAAAGGATATACGGGCAAAAGGCTATTGGATTATCCTCCGTTCAAAAAGGTATTTGATGCTTACATTCAGCTTGTAAAGGATTATAAAGATCAAATGGGGTACGAAGAGCTCCTTGTACTCTCGCCTAATAGCGGACGGGTAATACTCTCGACAGAAATAAGAGATGATTTCGGAACTGAGCTGAAAGATGAGACCACGCATCTTGCAGAGGCATGGAAAATTATGAAAAGGGACAATCGCACAGTATTGACCGATTTTAACCTCTATCAACCAAGTGGGAATGAACCCGAGATGTTTGTCATCGTACCATCCTATACAAATGGAGAATACACCGGGTCCATCGCCGCTCAGTTCTCCATTAAGGAGATCAATGACATCATGCAGGATACGACAGGGTTAGGACATACAGGAGAATCTTACATTGTTGGTATGGATCATTTGATGAGATCTGATTCCAGGTTTGAAACGGAATCAACAGTTCATAAAAAAAAGGTTGAAACTGAAAGTGTAATCCTGGGGCTTCAGGATAAAAGCGGGTTTCATATCATTGAAGACTATAGGGGTATTCCGGTGCTGAGTTATTACGGTGATGCTATGATGAGAGAGACTTTTCAGACAGATTTTGAGTGGATAGTTATAACTGAAATTGATGAAGCAGAAGCCTTTGCACCGGTAAAAACGCTGGGGAACACCATTTTATGGATCGGGATCATCATTGCCATACTGGTGGCTTTTCTGGCATTCTTCATAGCCCGCTACTTTGCCGCGCCCCTGATACGGTTGACGGCAGTGGCAAAATCGATGGCGCGGGGAAAGCTGGATAATCTATTCAAGGTTACTCAAAAAGATGAAATAGGGGAACTTGGCGACTCGTTCATCGTGATGCAGGAGAGCCTGCAAAAGAAAGCGGCGCAGGCACAGCAAATTGCCGACGGGGATCTGACCGTGGATATCAGACTGCTCTCCGATGAAGATGCCATGGGGATTTCGTTTCAGACAATGGTAGAAAAACTCCGGACCCAGTTGAATGAGATCAGTGAAGGGATCAATGTACTGGCATCCTCATCGAGTGAGATCATGGCTTCAGTTACCCAGCTTGCTTCCACATCGGCCGAAACCTCTACCTCGGTAGGGGAGACCACGACTACAGTGGAGGAGGTGAAGCAAACGGCCGAAGTTTCCAATCAAAAAGCCAAAGCCGTATCGGAAAATGCTGTCAGAACGGCCGGGATCTCATCCGACGGAACCAAGGCCATTGCCAACACCATTGAAGGGATGAACAAGATCAGGCAGCAGATGACCGCCATTGCCGGGATGGTCGTAAAGCTGAGCGAACAGAGCCAGACCATCGGGGAGATAACGGCTTCGGTCAACGAACTGGCTGAGCAGTCTAACCTGCTGGCGGTAAATGCAGCTATTGAGGCAGCCAAAGCGGGCGAGCAGGGGAAAGGATTTACCGTGGTGGCGCAGGAGATCAAAATGCTGGCCGACCGTTCCAAAGAGGCCACAGCGCAGGTTCGCAACATCCTGCGGGATGTGCAGAAGTCGATCAGCTCGGCTGTGATGGCCACCGAAGAGGGAGGAAAAGCGGTGGATGAAGGGTTGAAACTGACCACACTCACAGGCGATACCATCAAAACCCTCTCCGAAAGCGTAACAGAAGCAGCCAAGGCGGCGATCCAGATCGCAGCCTCCAGCCAGCAGCAACTCGAAGGAATGGATCAGGTGGTGGCTGCCATGGAGAATATAAAAGAGGCCAGCATGCAGGCTGCCGCCAGTACGCAACAATCTGTTGATTCGGTGACTGAGCTGCAGAAAGTAGGTCAGAAACTGGATGCAATGATGAAACAATATAAACTGGTCAAATGACAAGCCGCGAAGAATTTTTAAAGAAGATACGGGCCACCTTCAAAGTTGAAGCAGCTGAGGGTATTGCCAATATCACCTCCAATCTCATCGAACTGGAGAAGGAGCCGCCGGAAGCAAGGCAAACGCAGCTTATTGAAGCCATCTACCGGGAAGCCCACAGCCTGAAAGGCGCGGCAAGGGCTGTCAATATCAATGAGATCGAGATGGTTTGCCAGTCGCTGGAGGGTGTTTTTTCTGCTCTGAAGAACAAAACGTTAAAGTTGGTTCCAGGGCTGTTCGACATCTTCCATCATACGGTGAACACGTTATCCGATGTTCTGGCCGTTGCCGATAAAGAGATCAGCGACACCATCAAAGAACAGGTGGCAGAACTCTCGATGAACCTGCTGAAGGTGGAAGCCGGAGAACTTGATGCGATCAATACAGGCCAAGAAAAACCTGGGCTTTCCGAAACGCCAAACCCGGATCCCGCATCGCGTATCGCAGATCCCGCATCGCGTATCGCAGATCCCGTATCGCCTATCGCAGATCCCGTATCGCGTATCGCAGATCCCACGGCAATAAAGCAGGACAACACGATCCGAATCTCCATTGAGAAACTGGATGACCTCCTCTTCCAGGCCGAAGAGATGCTGGCCCTGAAGCTGACATTTGATCATTTCAGCGAAGGATTGCGCTCAACAGCGAAAAAGCTGAGCACATGGACTCAGGAAGGGTATGAAGTTTCGGCCCATGTTGGAGGCGTACAGCAGCATTTGCAGGAGAGACTGTCAGGTGAAGCGCTCACGCCGTTTGAAGTGAACGTGAAGAACGTAGCAGCTTTTTTTGACTGGTCATCCTCGCTGATTAAAACGGTAGAGAGCGACCTGGATAAGATGCGGAAATTTTCCGTTCAGGAGGTTTACAATTCAGGGACAAAGATCGAATCGCTCCTGGATGAGGTAAAAAAGATGATCTCCGTCCCTTTCTCCACCATTCTGGATGTATTCCCCAAAGCCGCCCGCGATATATCAAAAGACAACGGCAAGGAGGTAACGGTGATCATCAGCGGCGCAGAGATGGAGATAGACCGGCGTATCCTCGAAGAGATCAGGAACCCATTGATGCATCTGCTGAGAAACGCCGTGGATCACGGCATCGAAAAGCCGCAGATCCGGAAACAAAACAACAAGGCCGAAAAAGGAACCATTCAACTGGTTATCGACCGCCTGGAAAACAGCAAGGTGGAGGTCACCATCTCCGACGACGGAGCCGGCATTGACCTGGAAAAGTTAAAACGGAAGTACATCAAGCAGGAAAAGATCCCGGCAGCCGAAGTGGACCAGATCAGTGAACAGGTGCTGCTGGGCTATATCTTCAGATCGGGCATCTCCACCAGCGAAATGATTACCGATCTCTCGGGGAGAGGGCTTGGCCTGGCCATTGTGCAGGAGAAAATTGAACAGTTGGGAGGAACGGTCTCCATTAAAACAGTACATGGAAAGGGAACCGAGTTTAAAATCCAGATCCCCTTGACGCTCGTGACGTTCCGCGGTGTTCGCATCCGTGTTGGGGAAAGGGAATTCATTGTACCTACATCAAAGATCGACCGGGTTCTCCGGTTGGAAAAAACAGCGGTGAAGACGGTTGAAAACAAAGCTACAATCCCTTACCATGGTAGTGTGATTCCCCTTGTTTACCTCTCCGATATTCTGGAGATACCATACAAAGAGGTCGAGGATGATCACATCATGGTACTCGTCTTTGGCTCCATGGAGCAGCAGATCGGGTTTGTCGTGGATGGGATCCTGGATGAAGAAGTGGTACTGGTGAAAAAATTCAACAACCAGCTGAAGCGGGTTCGCAATGTGGCAGGAGCCACCGTGCTGGGTTCGGGAAAGGTCATTCCCATCCTCAACGTATCGGATATGCTGATCTCCGCCATCAAGCATACCACACACCAAAGCCGGGAAAAAGTAAGCGAAAAAGCCAAAGAGAAAAACTCCATCCTGGTGGTGGAGGATTCGATCACCTCCAGGATACTTCTGAAAAATATCCTGGAAACAGCCGGCTACAAAGTCTCGACGGCCATCGACGGAGTGGAAGGATATACAAAACTGAAAGAAGAGCCGTTCGACCTGGTTGTTTCCGACGTGGATATGCCTCGTATGAGCGGTTTCGACATGACAGCAAAGATCAGGTCCGACAAAGCGGTCGCTCACATTCCGCTGGTGTTGGTCACCTCGCTGTCGAAAAGGGAAGACCGCGAACGCGGAATGGAAGTTGGCGCCAACGCCTACATCGTAAAAAGCAGCTTTGATCAGAGTAATTTGCTTGAGGTCGTAGAACGACTGCTAGAATAGGCTGATAGGCTATTAGACTATTAGGCTATTAGGAATTGGAAATTGGAAATTTGAGAAAAATAGAAAAATGAGAGATCATAAGAAATTAAGAGCATTTGAACTGGCCGATCAGTTAGCTTTATTAATATATAAAATCACATCAGACTTTCCGAAAACTGAAATGTTTGGAATAACATCACAAATGAGAAGGGCTGCTGTTTCAGTTCCTTCCAATATTGTGGAAGGATGTGCCAGAGAGAGTCAACCGGAATATTTGAGATTTCTTGAAATTGCATTTGCTTCCTTACGGGAGTTAAGTTATCAGTTCGGATTAGCCACCCGGTTGGGCTTTGTAAAAGAAGCTCATCAAGATGAATGTTCCTCAAAGATTGAGGAAACGGAGAAGGTTCTTGCAGCGTTGATCCGAAGTCTGCGAAAAAATAAAAAACCTAATAGTCTAATAGCCTAATAGTCTAAATACCTGAAAAATGATAACCGTCCTAATCGTCGAAGATTCCCGCGTAGTCAGCGAATACCTCTACTACATCCTCAGCAAAGATCCCCAGATCCAGGTGATCGGGAACGTGAGTAATGGAAAGAAAGCCATTGAGTTCCTGAAGGATCACAAACCCGATGTCATCAGCATGGATATCGATATGCCAATCATGGATGGGCTGGAAGCCACCCAGATTATCATGTCCACGACCCCGGTGCCGATCCTCATTGTGACAGCCAGCCGGAATGCCAACGAGGTGGCTACTACCATGGAGGCGTTGGCAGCAGGGGCGTTGGGAGTGATTGAAAAGCCTGTGGGTGTGGGTCATCCGAACGAGAAGAAGCTCTCCGATGAACTTCTTATGATGATCAAGCTGATGGCAGAGGTGAAAGTTGTATCGCGAAAACCAAAATCCGGCACTCAACCCCGGAGCGCCGCGGCCCAACCCAAGGCAACAATCGGTTTGCAACCCAAGGATAAAGTGGATGTGCACCCCCGTGTACCAAAACAGATCCCCTGGCAGGACCACGGCCGGCTGAATGTTGTCGCCATCGGAGTCTCCTCCGGAGGGCCGCAGGTGTTGCACCAGGTCTTTTCAAAACTTTCGAACAGCTTCCCGCTCCCTATTCTGGTCGTCCAGCATATTACGGAGGGATTCCTTTCCGGGTTGGTGAACTGGCTGGGAAAAACGACCTCTATCCCTATCCATGTCGCAGTGGAAGGAGACAAGCTGATGCCAGGCCATATCTATTTTGCTCCCGATAATTATCAAATGGGAGTATCCAAAAAAGGGACCACCATCCTCGAAAAGTGCGACCGTAAAAACGGACTGTGCCCCTCGGTAGCTCACCTGTTCAGAAGTGTAGCTCAGGAATATGGGAAATCGGCCATGGGGATCATACTCACCGGGATGGGCAGCGACGGAGCCCAGGAGCTGAAACTTCTGAGGGATGCGGGAGCGCTTACCATTGCCCAGGACAAGGAGAGCTCCCTGATCTACGGAATGCCCGGCGTAGCCGCCGAACTCGATGCAGCTAAATATATTTTAAGCGCCACAGAGATCAGCAATCTACTCTACGAATTAGAAACAAGTAACAAGTAACAAGAAACAAGAAACAAGAAAAACCCGAAACCTGAAACCCGAAACCTACAGCCTAATAGCCTAACAGCCTAACAGCCTAACAGCCTAATTATGAAACACGAAAACTACACCATCCTGATCGTGGAAGACAGCAAAACCCAGGCTGCCTACCTCCAATCCATCCTGGAGATGGAGAATTACAAGACCCGAATCGCTTCAAATGGTGAAGAGGCTATCAAAATGATTGAACAGGAACAGCCAGCCATGGTTCTCACCGATGTCATCATGCCGCTGATGGATGGGTTTACCCTCTGCAGGGAGATTCGAAAAGAGGAGAGATTTGCCAATATCCCCGTAATCCTGCTTACGGCTCTGGCTGATCCCAGGGATATTATCAAGGGGCTGGAGTCGGGAGCCGATAATTTCATTCCCAAACCCTTCACCGAAGAGTACCTGCTGACCCAGATTGAGAGTATCCTCATCAACTGGGGGATGCGCGAAAAGGCCAAGCTGAGTTTCGGCATGGACATCTTCTTCAACGGGGAGAAGCACTTTATCACTTCGGAGCGCAGACAGATCATCGACCTGCTTCTCTCGACCTACGAAAATGCCGTAAACAAATCGAACGACCTGGTGAAGGCGCACCTTGAGTTGTCGCGGCTGAACGACGACCTTGAACGCAAAAAAAAGGAACTTGAAAAGCTCAATGAAGAGAAAAACTACTTCCTGGGAATGGCTGCCCACGATCTGAAAAATCCTCTCTCCAACATCCTGTCGTTTGTCATGCTGATGAAGGAATCGATGGATCAGCAGCCTGATAATGATAATCTTAAATTCATGAATATCATTGAGAATTCAGGCAAAAAGATGCTCAAGCTCATCACCGATTTACTGGACGTAACGCAGCTGGAAACAGGGAAACTGATTGCAAAGAAAGAACGTGTTGACCTCTCGGAGCTGATTGCAGGAAACATCGAAACCAATCAGTACCTGGCCGACAAGAAAAAAATCGGGATACACTTTCACTATCCTGATGAGGCGGTTTTCTTTCAGGCCGACCCTAACAAACTCGACCAGGTGATGAATAACCTGCTAACCAATGCGATCAAATTTTCCCATCCCCAAACCAACATCGAGGTAACACTCTCAGAAAAGAAAAGTGAAGTAATAATTTGCGTGGAGGATCAGGGACAGGGGATTCCTCCTGAAGAGCAGAAAGAGTTGTTCAAACCATTTGCAAAGATCACAGTGAAAGCCACACAGGGTGAACCCTCCACAGGCCTCGGACTTTTCAGCGTGAAACGGATCGTCGATGCCCACCAGGGTGAAATAACGGTAAACAGTGTGGTGAACAAGGGGACAAAGATCTGTATCGCACTCCCCTGGCTGATGGATGAACCGGCTGGCGCCAATGGCAAGTCAGTTAAAACAGAAAAAACATACAACTGGGAGAACCATGTCATCCTGGTGGTCGACGACACTTACTCCAACTATCTCTTTCTTGAAGGTGCACTGGCACGAACGAAAGTTCAACTCCTGAGAGCCACCGACGGGCTGGATGCTATTCAGTTCTGTAAGCAAAACCCGGATATCGACCTGGTTCTGATGGATATCCAGATGCCGTTCCTCAATGGCTATGAGGCCACGCGGGAGATAAAAAAAATGAGAAAGGATCTTCCTGTCATTGCACAAACTGCTTATGCGATGGATGGGGAGGATGAAAAATGTTTTGCAGCCGGCTGCGATGCTTATATCAGCAATCCGGTTCAGCCGAAAGATCTGCTGAAAGAGATAGACCGGTTTTTTAGTCCCGCATCCTGATTTATAACCTGAAAGAAGATGAAAAAAGAGTTGATCATAATTGCAGAAGACAGTACTACGCAGGCGGAGATGCTGACCTCCATCCTGGAAAACCAGGGATATTCCGTGCTCAGGGGAGAGAATGGGAAAGAGGCATTTAACCTGGCAGTGAAAAACCCGCCAGCTCTCTTCATCAGTGATGTCATGATGCCCGAAATGGATGGGTATGAGTTGTGTAAGGCTATTAAGGTAGATCCGTCATTGCAGGAAATCCCGGTTCTGCTGCTGACCACACTTTCGTCGCCCAAAGACCTGATCAGGGGATTGCAGGTGGGCGCCGAAAGTTACCTGGTTAAACCCTACGAGGAGCGAGAGTTGTTGGACTGGGTTGAGAAATTGCTGCATCCGCAAAAAGACTCAGGCACCTCATTCAATCCCAGGTTGGAGAATTTTCTGATCTCTACCTACCAGACTGCGATGCAGAAAAACAGCGAGCTCAAATCTGCGCAGCAACAACTCCATGAATTGAACCTGCAGCTTAAACAGAAAGTATCCGAACAAACAAAAAGCTTACGCGAGGAGATAGAAGAGAAGAAGACAATCGGGATCGAGCTGAAAAAGGCAAAAGAGATCGCAGAGCAGGCCGACAGGCTGAAATCCGCGTTTCTGAATAACCTCTCCCACGAGATACGTACCCCCATGAATGCCATCCTCGGATTCTCCACCTTTATCGGGGATCCGGATATCACACCTGAGGAGCGGGACGAATTTGCAGGCCATATTGCCACAGGGTGTACCAACCTCCTGGGGATCATCGACAGCATCGTGGATCTCTCCGTCATTGAATCTGAGAGCATTGAACCCAACCTGACTGAGTGCAGGATCAATCAGTTTCTCAAATCCATAAGAGATGAATTTACTGAGAGGGAAAAGCATCAGATGGACAACCTCCTGTTCCAGTTTCTGGCGGGGGAAAAAGATGATCAGTTTGCCATTCTGATCGATCAGGCCCGGACCAAAAAAGTGCTGATTAATCTGTTAAAGAATGCCCTGAAGTTTACCGAATCCGGATTTATCGAGTTCGGATATACCCTGGATAAACCGGGGTTTGTTGAGCTGTTTGTGCGTGATTCGGGGACCGGAATCCCCCATGACAAGATTCACCTCATCTTTGACAAGTTCATCAAACTGGAGGAGTTTCATACCAAGAAATACAGCGGAACCGGGGTAGGGCTCACCATTACCAAAAAACTGGTAGAATTTCTCGGTGGAACAATCCGGGTTAGATCAACGGTAGGAGAGGGGTCTGAATTTACTGTTTCACTTCCTCTGACTCTTCCTGAGATTGTCCTGGAAAAGAACCTTCCACCGATTGAGAAGAAAGCGGGAGAGGAACTAAACTGGTCAAACAAGCGTGTATTGGTTGCAGAAGATGTAGAGTCGAATTTCATGTTGATTGAGCACCTTCTGAAGAAAACACACATAGAGATCCTCTGGGCTAAAAACGGAAAAGAGGCCGTGGAGATGTGCTCGAACGGGAGAACCATCGACCTGATCCTGATGGATATCCAGATGCCGGTAATGGATGGTTATACAGCTGCTGAGCAGATCCTGAAAATGGGAAAAGGGATCCCCATTGTTGCCCAAACAGCTTATGCACTAAGCCATGATGAAGAGCATGTGCTGGAAGCGGGATTTTCAGATCTCATCACCAAACCGATCAAAGCAGCTGATTTGATGGAGAAGATCACCAGGATATTCGATGAACCGGATAATAAATAGCAGGAAGTGAGGCATCTATGAAAAAGAAGATCATCATTGCAGAAGACAGCCCTACCCAGGCCGAAAACCTGAAGTTCAACCTGGAGGAGCTGGGATATGAAGCAGAAATTGCTTCCAACGGTATGATTGCGCTGAACCTGATTAAAACCACGCCACCCGACCTGGTTATATCCGATATCCTGATGCCGGAAATGGATGGGTATGCGTTGTGTAAAGCGGTGAAATCTGACAGCAGGTTGCGGCATATCCCGGTAATTCTGCTCTCTTCGCTATCCGACTCCTCGGATGTGATCAACGGGCTGGTATCGGGAGCCGACAATTTTATCTCCAAACCCATTGATGAAGATTCTTTGGGAAGAGTGGTTGCCACTATAATGGAGAATCCCGGAACAGATGAACCGGTGTCAGAAATGAATGAATTTTCAGTGACCATGGACGGGACGGCATATACACTGACTGCCAGTCACGAAAAGATGCTTCGCTTCCTGCATAGTACCTATGATACGGCAATTCTGAAGAACCAGTCGCTGCTCACTGCCCAGCGGGAACTGAGTGACCTGAATAAAACCCTCGAGAGCAAAGTCACTGCCCGAACAGCCGAACTGGCTAAAGAGGTGGAAGAACGGAAACGGGCCGAACAGAGCATACGGGAGCGGGAACGGGTCATCCGGGAAATTACGGAAAACCTCCGCGAACTGGTTTTCAAGACCGACCTGGAAGGGATCTACCTGTGGGTGAATTCGGCGCATGCTATTTATGCCGGTTATAGCCAGGAAGAACTGATCGGACGCTCCTTCTTCGAATTCATCCATCCCGAAGACCAGGATGGAATCATAAAACTTTTCAGGGAACGGATGGCCGAAGGGATCCAGTATGCCGTGGAGTTTAAGTTTCAGCATGCCGAAGGCCATTTTATCTGGATGGAGTGCACAGCCAATTTCATCCCCGGTGAAACTGAGGCTTCGGGATCCATCGTGTTTGCAGCACATGAGATCACCGAACGAAAAGATTTTGAAAACGAACTGATTCATGGCCGCGAAAAGGCTCTTAAATCTGATCTGCTGAAATCTTCCTTTCTGGCTAATATGTCGCACGACATCCGCACCCCTATGAACGCAATCATAGGATTCTCGGAGCTGCTCAAAGAAAAAGAACTGACGGAGGAAGAGCAGAAGAAGTTTCTCGACCAGATCACCAGAAACGGGGAGAGCCTGCTCAACCTGGTAAACGACATCATCGATGTATCCAAAATTGAGGCAGGCGTATTGGCCATTCACAAAACCAATTGCCCGGTCAACCATATCTGCCAGGAACTGGATGAATTTTATTCAGGTTACCTGGCGCTGAAAGCGAAGAAACAGGTTACGCTGGTTTTTACAAGGGGATTTGATGACCAGAACCAGTTGATCGTGACCGATCC
>JACZJJ010000117.1 GCA_014860625.1 Bacteroidales bacterium
AAAAATAGCAAAATAAAAATGTGTTTAAGTGAAATTTAATGCAGTGTTATATGTTAATTAGTTGATTGGTAGTTGTTTGACCCTGTTTTTTTCAATTTCAATCGGTAAAATTAGAAAAGTTTTATGATATTCTACGCAAACTTTCTTCTATAGTTTCATTTTTTACAACAATTTTTACCTATCACGGCAAATCTCCCAGATCACAATTCCGGCAGCTACGGCAACATTCAGCGAGTGCTTGGTTCCGTATTGAGGAATTTCGATCGCAATGGTTGCCTCACGTATCACCTCTTCAGAAACGCCATGTACCTCATTCCCGAATACCAGCGCCAGAGGAGTGGCCTTTTGTGAGACAAATTCCGATAACGAAGCGCTTTGGTCTGTTTGCTCCACCACCACGATGTTATACTTCTTCTCCTTCAGCTGATTTACAGCATCCATAGCACGTTCAACATATTTCCACTCAACCGATTCGGTGGCACCCAGGGCTGTCCGGTGGATCTCCCGGTGAGGTGGAGTGGCCGTGATTCCGCACAGGTAAATGGCTTCCAGGTTGAAGGCATCGGCTGTACGAAATATGGACCCCACATTCTGGAGGCTTCGGATGTTGTCAAGCACAACCACAACAGGGATCTTTGGCTTCGCTTTGAAGTCGGCCAGGGATGGACGATTGAGTTCGGACATTGTTAGTTTGCGCATATCTTTTTACCCCTAAATCCCCTGCTGGCCCCTAAATCCCCTAAAGGGGACTTGCTCTGCTTCGCAGGTATTTCCTCCCATCGGGAGGAGTAAGCCCCCTTTAGGGGGTTTGGGGGTGATCCCAAAGGGAAGTAAGCCCCCTTTAGGGGGTTTGGGGGTTTTCGAGACAAAAATAGCATTTTTCCGCTTTTTTACCGAGTTATCAACATAATTTGATGGTTCCCTCATGGAAGTGTACTTTTGGAATGAGGAATGAGGAATGGGGAATGAGGAATGAATTAAGAATTAAGAATTACGAATTAAGAATTACAAAAGCAAATAGCGAACAGCAAATAGCGAACAGCGAAAAGCGAATTAGGAAAGAGAAGGACAGGTAAGGGCGGGTTCCAAACCCGCCCCTCAGGACAGGTAAGGGCGGGTTCCAAACCCGCCCCTCAACAAAAGCGAACAGCGAATGTCAAGTAAAGAAATCGCCGACACCCCCCTCATGCGTCAGTATGCTTCGATCAAGGCGAAGTATCCCGATGCACTCCTGCTGTTTCGGGTCGGGGACTTCTACGCGACTTTTGGGGAGGATGCGATCAAGAGTTCCAAGGCTCTGGGCATCGTGCTTACACGCCGGGCTAACGGAGCTGCTTCGTATGTGGAGCTTGCCGGATTTCCTCACCATTCGCTCGATATCTACCTGCCAAAGCTGGTGAAGGCGGGCTACCGGGTGGCGATCTGCGACCAGCTGGAAGACCCGAAGCTGACCAAAACCATCGTTAAGAGAGGCGTTACGGAGCTGGTGACACCCGGTGTGTCCTACCACGATAAAATTCTGGAGCAGAAAGAGAACAATTTCCTGGCAGGGATCCATCTGGAGTCCAAAACGTCGGGTGTAGCCTTCCTCGACATCTCAACCGGCGAGTTTTACGTGGCTCAGGGATCACTGGAGTACATCGACAAGCTGATCCAGAGCTTCCGGCCGAGTGAGGTGGTTGTTCAGAAGAGCAAACGGCAGAAGCTGATAGAGCTGTTCGGAGATAAATTCTATATCAATGCATTCGACGACTGGGTCTTCACCACCGACTTCTCCCACGACCTGCTGCTGAAACACTTTGGGACCAAGTCGCTGAAAGGGTTTGGGGTGGAAACCATGGAACAGGCGATCATTGCTGCCGGGTCGGCGCTGCATTACCTGTCGGAAACGCAGCACCACAAGGTTCAGCATATCTGCAAGCTCAGCCGCATCGAAGAGGATCACTACATGTGGCTCGACCGCTTCACCATCCGCAACCTGGAGCTTCTGCAAACCCCGCACGAACATGCCAAAACGCTGAATGAGGTCCTGGATCAGACGGTCTCACCCATGGCATCGCGATTGTTGCGCAGATGGATTGTGCTGCCGCTGAAAAACAGGCAACCCATTGAGGAGAGGCTGGATGTGGTGGAGTATTTCGTGAAGAGGCCTGAACTGACCGACCTCTTCCGAAAGGAGTTCAATGAGATTGGCGACCTGGAGCGACTGATCTCAAAAGTGGCTGTGGGAAAGGTAAATCCCCGCGAGATGATCCATCTTCAACGCTCGGTGGATGCCATTGAGCGGGTAAAAGAGATGTGTCTGTCGTCTGACAGTGAGGGACTTAAAAAGACAGGAGAGCTGCTGACACACCTTTCGCTGGTGAGTGAGCGGATCGAAAAGGTGATCAACCCCGATCCCCCTGCTCTGGCGATCAAAGGCAACATCATCCGTGAAGGGGTCTCTGAAGAGCTGGACGAATTGCGCACGCTGGCTTTTTCGGGAAAGGACTTCCTGGCGAAGATCCAGCAGCGGGAACAGGAACGAACCGGCATCAGCTCCCTGAAGATCGGCTTTAACAATGTATTTGGATACTTCCTTGAAGTCACCAATTCGCATAAGGACAAAGTTCCTGAGGAGTGGCACAGGAAGCAGACTCTCGTCAACTCGGAACGGTACATTACAGACGAGCTGAAGATTTACGAAGAGAAGATTCTCGGAGCCGAGGAGAAGATCATGGCCCTGGAGATGAATCTCTACCAGGAGATGATCCTTTTTCTGAACGACTACATTCAGCCGATCCAGGTAAACAGCAATGCCATCGCCAGGCTGGATGTACTGGTGAATTTCGCCTTTATCTCGCGCCTGAACAATTATAACAGGCCCACCTTCAACGACAGTTATTCCATCGACATCGTCGGGGGCAGGCATGCGGTCATTGAGCAGCAGATGAAACCGGGCGAAGAGTACATTGCCAACGATGTGTTCCTCGACGACAAGATTCAGCAGATCATCATGCTGACCGGTCCGAATATGTCGGGAAAATCGGCTCTGTTGCGACAAACGGCCCTCATCGTGCTGATGGCCCAGATGGGATGCTTTGTCCCGGCCAACTCGGCAGAACTGGGCCTGACGGATAAGATCTTTACCCGGGTTGGCGCATCCGACAACATCTCGTCGGGAGAATCAACCTTCATGGTGGAGATGAATGAGACAGCCAGCATCCTGAATAACATCTCCAACCGCAGCCTCATTCTCCTTGATGAGATCGGCCGCGGCACCAGCACCTACGACGGCATCAGCATCGCCTGGGCCATTGCCGAATACCTCCACCAGCATCCGCTCTACAAGCCGAAAGTCCTTTTTGCCACCCATTACCATGAGCTGAACGAGATGACGAACCTCTTCGGCCGGATCCGGAATTTTCAC
This sequence comes from Bacteroidales bacterium, assembly GCA_014860625.1. Classification (GTDB taxonomy): domain Bacteria; phylum Bacteroidota; class Bacteroidia; order Bacteroidales; family FEN-979; genus QYOJ01. The sequence continues at coordinate 3,410 of JACZJJ010000117.1, forward strand.
GTTTCGATCAAAGAGATTGGCAACCAGGTCCTCTTTCTGCGGAAGATTCTTCCGGGAGGAAGCGAGCACAGTTTCGGGATCCACGTGGCAAGGATGGCGGGGATGCCGGCCAGTGTGCTGGAGCGGGCTGAGGAGATGCTACTGCAGTTAGAGGCGCAGGGCGCAGGGCACAGGGCACAGGATGCCGGATCCCGGATCCGGGATACGGGAACCCCTAAATCCCCTAAAGGGGACTTACTCCGCTTGGCGGGAACCCCTAAATCCCCTAAAGGGGACTTACTCCGCTTGGCGGGAACCCCTAAATCCCCTAAAGG
>JACZJJ010000118.1 GCA_014860625.1 Bacteroidales bacterium
ACTGCTCCCGATAGCTATCGGGAGCAGTTGGCAGTAATTTTTAATTGGCTCCGCCGAGCTCCGCTTCGCTCCGGTTCTTAATTCTATTTCAACGGTACCCGCACGCGAACGGTGGTTCCTTTCCCCGGCACTCCTTTGAAGGTTATTTTACCATGCATAGCTTCCACCCGTTCCTTCATCCCGATAGTTCCGAACGAAGTGGGGTCAGACAGGTCCTCCTTGCTTATACCTGCTCCGTTATCCTTCAGTGTGATTGAAAACATGGTTGGATTGCTCGATATTGTAATGGCCACATAGGTTGCTTTTGAATGGCGGCGGATATTGTTCAGTCCTTCCTGAACGATTCTGAAAATCGATGTCGCTATCTCCTTATCCTGCAGTCGAGCCTGGTCCAGAAAAATTCAGCCTTGTTTCTCTTCAGACGCAACTCCGTAAAAGATAGTTTGCCGGGATCACACGATGTTTTTCTGAACAGGTAGAATGCATCCTGGTCGTCAGGATGGATGAACTCTGTAAAACGTTTACTGGTCAGGTTACCCCGGTTTGAGGTTACCTGTTGAGCGAACGTAAGGTTGGCTTCCAGTATCCGGTCGTTTTCATCGATCGTTACATACCCGACCGGAGCAAAATCAAAAAGATCCGCATATTTTTGTCTTGATTCAAGCAGGTCGGCCTGGGAAGCCATCAGCTCTTCTGTCTGCATCTTCAACTCTACCTGGTGCAGATGCAAATCCTCGATCACCTTTTGCATCTCCTCGCGGGAGAGATCGGGGCTTGTCGCACTTAATCCCGGATGCTTGATCCTGGATACTTGATTGGGGATTATGGGGCGCTTTTTTGACACGCTGATGATGAAAGGTCAAATATATAAAAAATTAAGGTGAAAGCAAGAGGTAAAGGAGAACCTCGTTACTACAAATGTCCGCTACATAGCTGACGAAACAACCTCGTTCTGGTAAAACATAAGCTAACTGTCAGCGCCGAAGCAACGTGAAAGGAATATGAAAGGAAGATTAACTGAAAGACGAACGAAAGACGAATTTAAATTGGACCATCTCTATTTTCAACATTACAGGTTATGCTAAACAAGTTAAATTTGCCCCTCATACAAATCCCAGATCGGGAAACATAATTCGTATTCATTCCAGATAATATCTCCATATTCAATCGAAAAGTCAGCAAATAAGCGCTTATCCAGATATCTTCTTGTCATTGGATTCCTGGCATTATTTAAAAAACTGCTAAAATCAATTGTGCGAATTGTTCCATCTGAAAATGCAAATCGAATCAGATAATCTTTCAAATATTCTGCTCTTTCTATCGATATTACCATGGTTACAACTTCTTTGTTATTTTTTCAGGTGTTATTTCGATGTTGTAGATAAAAAAATCAATCCACTTTCTTACTATATCATCTCGGTATGTTTCTACCAGTTTCAAAAATTTCTTCATGTGGTTGACATCCAGTGGTTTTTTACCCTGTACTTCTGATATTAAGATTTTCTCAAATTTTCCATTTTTAAAAAGAATCTCCGCTCTGCTTTCTCTGTCCTGAAATTTACCATGAACATGAATCGGATTATGTTCCATTGAGTAGAATAAGATGATCAGTCCAAAATATTCATAAAGCTTTGGCATATATTAGTTTTATACGAAATTACTAATTTTTTTATCAATAACACTATCACACCTGCTAATAAAACTAACCCCTCTATACCCCTTGCACGCCCTGTCATTGCGAGGAGCGAAGCGACGAAGCAACATCGTACTGCCTACTGCCTACTGCCAACTGCCAACTGCTCACTGCCCACTGCCCACTGCCAACTGCCAACTGCCAACTGCCAACTGCCAACTGCCAACTGCCCACTGTGTAAGGATTCCCCTACAAAACTTTCAGTGTTTTCCCTATAGGATCCCCCCCTCTCGCTGTCGTACCTTGCACTCATATTAAAAGCTTGTGAAAATGAAGATACTTATTGTAGACGATTCGGAACTGATTCGTCAACGTCTCGTTGACCTGATCCGGGAATTTGAAGAGATTAAAAACATCGACCTGGCTGGCAATGCAGAAGAAGCCTATGCTTCTTGCAGCGAATCTTATCCCGAAGTGATTATCCTCGACATCCACCTGCCTGGCGAAAACGGGATCAAAATCCTGGAGAAGATCCGGAAAAAGAACGAGGTAGTAAAGATCATCATCCTTACCAATTTTCCATACCCACAGTACAGAAAGAAATGCATGGAGCTGGGAGCCGACTATTTTGTGGATAAAACAAACGAGTTTGCTTCAGTCGGCGATATCCTGAAAGGGATTTACGAAGGAGGAGAGACGAAGGAAGAGGGAAGAGGGAAGAAGGACGAAGGAGGAAGGAGGAATGAGGAATGAGAACGGTTGGTAAGGGCGGGTTCCAAACACGCCCCTCCATAAACCCAAGACCAACAACCAACAACCGACAACCGACAACCGACAACTGACAACCGATAACCGATAACCAAACCAAAATGAGTATCGAAACGAAAAATAAACTGGTGGTATTTCAGGTGGACGAGCAGCAGTTCGCCATGCACCTCTCCGCAGTGGAACGCATCTTACCGGTTATGGAGATCCACCCCCTGCCGCTGGCTCCCGAATATGTTTTGGGAACCATCAATTTCCAGGGAGAATTTTTACCTGTCGTGAATCTACGTAAACTCTTCCTCATCCCGCAGCGGGAAATGGATCTGAACGACCAGCTGATCATTACAACGTCATCCAATACCCGGGTGGCCCTGTGGACAGACTCAGTGATGGAAATCGTGGACCGGGCCGAAGAGGAGATCAGCAAAACCAATAAAATCCTGCTGGATGTCGGGTACGTGGAAGGATTGTTCAAACTCAACGACGGCATGGTGCTGATCCACGACCTCGAAAAATTCCTCACACCGGAGGAGACCTCCAAGTTGTTGAAGGCTCTGGAGGAGCAACATAAGACGAAGGACGAGGGACGAGGGAAGAGGGAAGAAGGACGAGGGAAGAAGGAAGATGTAGAGACGAGGCATGCCTCGTCTGAGGGAAGAGGAACCCGAAACGCAAAACCCAGAAACAAGAAACAAGAAACAAGAAACAAAAAACAAAAAGGGTAAAACCTAAAACCTAAGACGTAAGAAGTGAAAATTTCCAATTTCTAATTTCCAATTTCGATACAAAGCATGACCACAACAATCTCAGATACCACTATTCAAGCCTTAAGAGCGTATCTCCTCGCGCATCTGGGATTGAGCTATTCGAAAAGCCACGAGAAAGACCTTGCCCGGAAGATCGAATATGCAGCGAAGGAGTTCGGCTATTCAAATCCTGCACGGTTTGTGGAATGGCTTCTGCAGAACAAGCTAACAGATCAACAGACCGGTGTATTGGCCAGCCACCTGACTATCGGGGAGACCTATTTCCTGCGTGAGAAAAAAAGTTTCGACTTCCTCGAGCAGATTTACCTGCCCGGACTGATTCAAAAGAGATATGGAGCCGACAAGCGGCTTCGGGTGTGGTGTGCCGGATGTGCAACGGGGGAAGAAGCGTACTCACTGGCCATTGTACTGATTCAATCGATCCCCGACATATCGGGTTGGGACATCTCCATCCTGGCAACAGACATCAATTCAGTATTCCTGGAGAAAGCGAAAAAAGGGATCTTTACCAAATGGTCCTTCCGGAATAACCCTGAACAATTTGTTGGCAAGTACTTTACAAAAGAGGGACCCAATGAATTCCATATTCTTCCCCGGATCAAAAAGATGGTCACTTTTGCCCAACTGAACCTGGCAGAGGAGGGCTACCCCTCGATATTGACTGGTACCGAAGGCATCGATATCATCTTCTGCCGCAATGTGTTGATCTACTTCTCTCCCGAAGGGACCCGGGCGCTTACCGACCGTCTCTATGAATCCCTGTTGAAGGGCGGCATCCTTGTGGTTAGCCCAGTGGAGATGTCGGGGATGATCTCACCGAAATTTGGCAAGATCAATTATGCCGGTTTTACGATCTACCAGAAGGGCGTGCACAGCGCTGAAGAAAAGCAGCATTTCAATTGGGAGACCCCTTCCCGCAAGCCAGAAAAAGAGGAGCCCTTACCAGCCGCGGAAAAGGAACCTGTGAAATATCTGGATGATCAATCCGAACTCAACCGGCTAAAAAAATTATTGCCTGAAGAACCGATCCGCAAAATTTCACCACCTTCTGACAAGGATTTCGAAGATGCACTTTTTCTTTTCCAGCAGAACGACTTCGCAGAAGCGGATTCCATTCTTTCGCGGCTTATAAAAAAGGACTCGATAAATGGAAAGACAGCAATCACTCTGCTGGCCAGAACCAAAGCCAACCTGGGAAAATTAAAAGAGGCCGGTGAGTTGTGTGAACGGGCGATTCAACTGGACAAACTTAATCCCGCACTTCATTACCTGATGGCCACGGTTATGCACGAGCAGGGAAATGATGAAAAAGCCATTAACCTGTTGAACCGCTCCGTGTACCTCGACTACGACTTTACACTTGCCTGGTTCCTGCTTGGAAACCTCTGGATGAGAGCAGGAAACTACGAATCAGGAAAAAAATCGTACAAGCAGGCAATGATCAGCCTGGCTAAACTTCCTCCCGATGACATCCTTCCCGAGTCGGACGGAATCACGGTGGAGAGGTTTAAAGAGATATTGAATGCAATAACGTAAGAAGTAGGCTATAGGCTGTAGGCTGTAGGAATTGTGAAAAAGAAAAACAAAGAACAATAAACAAAAAACAGAAAAAAAATGAACCACAATAGACACATAGGACACAATAGTAAGGGCGGGTTCCAAACCCGCCCCTCTAACCCGAAACGTTATGGAACCAGAAACTGAAATCACCCAGATCGATCCCGCCAGGAAGAAAAAAATCCTGAAACAACGGGCAGCGCTTTATGCCAAAGCTCCGAAGAAAGAAGAGGACCGGGGAATAGAGACCGATGGGCTGGAGTTTCTCTTAACAGATGAGAAATACATCATCGATGCCACCTTTGTAGTGGAGGTGATCCCGCTGAAAGAGCTGACACCACTTCCCTGCTCCCCCTCCTTTATCCTGGGAATCATCAACGTGCGCGGAAAGATACTATCGGTAGTCAATCTGAAACCCATTCTGAACCTCCCCGAGAAGGGGATCACCAACCTCAACCGGGTCATCATTCTCAAAAGAGAAGATATTGAACTGGGGATCCTGGTGGATGAGATCCTGGGCAAAGTCTCTGTATTCCCTGAACAGCTAAAAACAAACATTCCTACGATAAAGGGCGAGCAGAAGGAGTACCTGGTGGGGATCACGCCCGAACGGTCGATTGTGTTTAATATAGAAAAATTCCTGGCTAGCTCCGCGATTATTGTAAATGAAGAGGTGTGATTTGAAATTGGAAATTAGAAATTGGAAATTAGAAATTAGAAATTAGTATGAGAATCAACCGTCTTTTTCTGATCATTTTTTCGGGGATCATCTGTATCGCTGCTGCTATGGGAGTGCTGGTCTATTTCATGCTGGTAAATCAGAACAAATTGCAGCAGAGTGAAACAAACCGTTACGAATCATATTTAAGAGCCGATGAACTCCGCCAGAGTTCCGACGACCTGACCCGTTTGGCCCGGACGTATGTCTCAACTGGTGACGAGAAATATGAGAAGATGTACTGGGAGGTATTGGCAATCCGTAACGGAGAACTACCCAGGCCGTTGAAATATGAGAAGATTTATTGGGATTATATGGCTTACAATGGTGAAAAACCCAGGCCCGATGGCGAAAAAATTCCGTTACAGGTAATGTTTGAACAACTTGGCTTTTCAACCGCTGAATTCGCTAAATTGAAGGAATCACAAAAGAACTCTGACAGCCTGGTATGGATTGAGACCATCGCCATGAATGCTATGAAGGGCAAATTTGACGATGGAACGGGCCATTTTACCAAACAGGGAAAACCCGATTATGAACTGGCTCGTAAGTTGATGTTTTCGCCCGACTACCACAAAGAAAAGGTCCGGATCATGAAGCCGATCGACGACTTTTTTACCCTGCTGGATAGCAGGACGAAAGCGGCAGTCGTTACATACCGGTCACAAAGCGACATCTATTTTATCATCCTCATTGTTCTTTCGGTGTTTCTGGTAATCACATCAATCTTTGGATACTTGGTTATCAGGCAGAATGTAGTGAGAAAATTGGGTGCCAACCCATCCGATATCGAGAATATAACCCGGAAAGTGGCCCGGGGTGAGCTGGATTTTAAGGGCTCAGAGTTCGATGACACGGCCACAGGGGTATTAGCATCCGTTTGGAAGATGGTCGAGTCGCTTCGCCGGATGGCAGGATTCGCTACTGCTATCTCAAAGGGTGACCTTACAGTCGACATCGTGCCCATGTCAGAAAAAGACGAAATGGGCAACGCATTTAAAACCATGGTCGACCATTTACGTGAGCAAATGGATGAGATCAACCAGGCCGTAAATGTTCTTGCCTCTTCTTCAAGCGAGATCATGGTATCGGTGACCCAGATGGCAGCGATCTCTTCTCAAACAGCTACCTCGGTCGTGGAAACTACCACCACAGTGGAAGAGGTGAAGCAAACAG
>JACZJJ010000119.1 GCA_014860625.1 Bacteroidales bacterium
CATCACGGCTCTTTCCGGCAACAGCCGGTTCAACATTCCCAACCCACATTTCCCGCCCACCGATGTGATGTGGCGCACCCAGTATATCAGCACCCATGTGGCAGAGGGCAACTTCTCCGACACCCTTTTCAGGGCTCTCCCCGAAGCCGGCAGCCTCGTTTTTCGATCGTCGCATGATCCCGATGCCCTCTATATGCATTTCATCGGCAAGCATGGCATCCCGCTATCCGGGGCCAAAGCACATCACCAGGGGGATGCAACCAGTTTCTCGCTGATGGCCAACGGCGAGCTCCTTGCAGTTGATCCCGGGTACCCAGGCTACCAGGAGTCATCTGCAGTGAACAACGCCTCCAACCACTCCCTGATACTGGTCAACGGGTTTGGTCCGCTGCCTCCTGTCGGCGAAGCCGTAAGTATTGCGACAAACACCTGCTGGATTGAACACTTTTTCGACACCCCATTACTGGATTACGGCGAGATCCGGACCAATTACTTCAATGCGGATATCTCCCGAAAAAACCTGTTCGTAAGGAACCGCTATTTCATCCTGGCAGATGTGATCACCTCCCCGGATACAAATACGTATACATTTCAACTGCAGGGGAACGGATTGATCGGAGGTGCTCCGGGAACTCCTGAAGGCGCTTTCACTCCCAACTTTACCAACCAGCAGGGCACCTGGTCGCGGGATTCCACCCAACTGCTTGTCCACACCATTGCTGCCGGGGGAGCTGCAAACTATTCAAATGCCCTCGACAGCCTGGCAACCGGCACCAACAACTACCGATACTATAGCAAGATGCTGGTACGAAAAGAGGAGGTCAGCAACACCGGATTCCTTTCAGTGCTTTTCCCCTATTCAGATATCCCGCCTGTTGTCACCACCCTGACAGCTGCATCAGAGGTGAGTGCCATACGGATTGAAGAGGGGAATTTCACCGACCTGGTTTTTGCGCAGCAGGACTCAGGGATGGTTCTTTTCCCGGCGTCAGTAAGCGGTTTGCCGGAAACCGTGAGAGCAAACGGCACCCTGAACCTGATTGAATACAATCCCCTCTATCCGTACCAGCTCTTTTTGGGGAACGGGGACACCATGCACGTTGGAAGTCAGTATTACATCGTTTGTGCACATCGAATGGATGTGGCGTACGAAGTGGAATCTGATGTCGTTCGTTCCGGTTATGTAAGCGATTCGGGATGGGTGGGGCTATATGTGTTTGCCCCTAACTACTTCCAGCCCACCTCAGGAAACATCCTGGAATATTATCCTGATCAGACGAACCTGCTGTTGTGGGTCAGGTTTGCTACTGCCACCACATTTACCATTGAGCTGGCTGAGGGGTTAGAGGACCATCTCCAGGCAGGAGAGAAACCAGCTTTTGTCAGAAATCTTGGGAATGGAAAGTACGAATTGGTCGTTATCTCTGAAGAAGCCTTCAGCGGTACCATCACACTCCATCAGGCATCCGGGAAGAGACTGTTTAAGAGACCTATCTCAGGCATCGTTGGGAGGAATAGCCATCCAATTGATCTCTCCGGATTTGCATCCGGACTCTACATCATTACCATCACAACACCCGTAAATCAAACCAGTATAAAACTCATAAACCACTAGTCATGCTAAACAAAACAGAAGAGGCCTCCTTTCTTGAGACTAACCTATAATCCTAAAAACACATTCGTCATTCGTCATTCGTCATTCTTCTAAAAGGTACATCTTCAACCCTTTCTCTTCTACCGGTTCGGTCAGGATCTGTGAAAGCACCTCCCTGTTCCCAAAGCGCCGGAGGATCTCCTCCTTTGGGATCAGCGTTTGCCACGTTGTAACAGTCGCATGAAATGAGGAGTAACGGTACCTTGAACAATCTTCCACCACCCCATGTCGCCGGGCATTTTGGTTGATGTACCGGATCACCTCCCTCAAAATCGTTTCACGGCGAATCTCAATGCGCTTGAGTTTGAATTTAAATAACTGGCCGTCACCCCCATTCTTTGTATGGTACCCTTTGGTATAAGCGTTAAAGAGCAACGCAAAGGGCGTATAGGGATTGCCCTCCAGATCCTCCTTCATGCGAACGAGAAAATGGACATGATCGTCGAGGATGCAGTATGCCCAGGTCTCGGCAAAAGGGGTAACATGTGTTTTGTAGAGTCTGATGAAGAACTGAATGTCTTCTTCTTCGGGAAAAAGAGGGTTCCCGTTTTTTGCCCGGTTGTAAATGTGATAAAATTTACCCGGTTCCAGGATTGCAGTTTTCATGGCTTTTTTTAGCCATTAATCCGTTTATGGGGCAAAAGGTGAAACAAAAAATGTAAAATTCTGAATTAAACACTCTAAAAAAATACGGAATTACGTGAATGTAGTTCGTTATCAGTGCTTTGGCTTAAATACGACCCCGTAACTTTTTTTTCCGTCGAGGGCGATTTTGCAGAAAGTTTCGAACCTGACGTTCCTGATATGGTCATTTTCCCAGAAAGCAGGCTGGCTGTCCAGGAAACCGACATCATACGATCCTTCACCAATGTGTGAATTGATGGTGAAGTATCCAACCCGGAAAGAGGTAAGGTTCTGAAAGAAATGAGTACCCTGGCTTGGATCAATCCGGTAGTTTTCCAGGCTCGACTCCACAATCAACCGGGCAGCAGATATCTGCGGCCAGCGGATCGGGATGCCCAGCCATGGGTCGCTGGAGCCCCAACGGCCCGGTCCGATCAGAATGTAGTTCTTATTCTCCTCCAGGAAACGGTCATTGACTTTCTCCAGCTGAGCGGCGAACTCCAGGCTTTTGGAGGCATCAAACGCCTCTGGTTTGATATAAACAATATCAGAAATATCGTTGATGATTCCATTGCCAAGTGCTGCATTTGAAACCAGGATCGTCTCCTCGGCGGAGATTGTTCCGGGATCAAGGTGAATGGTTTCATCGCGACCTGTAATAGGCCGGATCTGAAGTATGCTGAATAACCTGGGCTCCCCTTTCGGCACATCAAGATTCACGGCAAATTCAATCTCTACCGGCTTGTCCATCTCCTTCTGCCCGATCTCCAGAATCTCCTGCAGGATCTGTGCCAGGGGGAATGTGCCGTGATTCAAGATGTTTGAAAAGGTGATCAGCCGTTTTCCTGCAGACAACATGCCATCTTTGAGTGAATGGGCGTTGTAATCGTATGTGGAAGCTACCAGTTTCAGCACAGGATCACTTTCGGCATCCTTGACTTTAAGTTTCAGCAGGTTGATCGTCTCATCGCAGTCGGCATGAAAACTGTCGGGGTTCAGATCCAGGGCATAAAAACTCTTCTGTGTTTCGGTAAGTGCCAGTTCAGGAGTGGACAGCTGAAGGATCTTTTTCGGGTAGCGCGGAGAGAACCGGATCCCGTTCCCGCCATCCACAATGTACTTGCCGAGTCCAAAAGCAATATTTGCGATGCCATCCCCGGGTTCTTCCGGAGCCATGGGATAAAAGTTGATGGATCGGGCAACTCCCGAGATCGTTGGGTAAAATCGGTTGCCATACTGCTTCCCGGTAACCTCTTGCAGCACTATTGCCATCTTCTCCTCGTCAATCATGTTCAGTGTGGCAGCCATGTAGGCTTTGGAGTCGTGGAAAAAGGCGGAGGCATAAACACTCTTGATTGCTTCACTCAGCTTCTCTATCATTAACCGGTCGTTGAACCGGATGTTTGGGATCATGTAGGTAGAGTAAATCCCGGCAAATGGTTGATAATGTGAATCTTCAAGCAAGGAAGAGGACCTGATTGCCACCGGGTTGCGGATGCATGTGATGAACGTATAGAGATCTTCATGGATCCGGAAGGGAAGCCTGGAAGCCACAAAATGGTCAAGAATCTCATTGTCGCTGTGATTCGAAAGGGCAACTTCATACAGGTTGTTCTCCTCCATGAATTCATCGAAGACATCCGTACCGATAACCACCGTGCGGGGGATCGAAATCGTGACGCTGTTGTATTTGTCGGTAAGCCTGTTTCGTTTGATCAGCGAATCAAGAAAAGCAAGTCCCCTGGCTTTGCCGCCAATTGAACCCTCTCCGATCCGGCCAAAATGTAAGAATTCATCGTAGCGGTCGCGATCGAAATCGGCAATCACACCTCTTGCCTTGTTGATGCGAAATGCCGAAATAGAGTCATAGATGTAGCGTTTGGCTTCATCCATATCATAAAACTCCGTTACGGAAATTTCAGAGAACATATCAGCAATAGGGAACAGAGCTCTTGCATTCAGCCACTTAGAAAACCTGTTGCGCTCCATGTGATACATCAGCGAATCGTCGGGGATCTCAAAAATCCGCTCCTGCATGGTGCGAAGATCAGCAACCCGACATATTTCGCGGCTGTTCTTCGGGTCCATGAAAACAAAATCTCCGAACGAGAAATGTTCATTGATGTAATTCCTCAACTCCATGGAGAGAGTTTTGGATACCTTGTTCACAAAACCAACTCTCATCTGGTATGCTACATCTTTGTATTCCTCGTCTGACGACTGAAACAGGACTGGCATATATTCATCCTCTGTCCGGATCTTTTTCACAAATTTGATTCCGGCAGTTTTATCAGTCTCTCCCTGTCGTTTGAAACTGATGTCGGTGATGACCCCAAGCAGGTTGTTTTTGTATTTTTCCCAAAGGTCAATCGCTTCTTCATAATTCGTAGCAAGCAGTATTTTGGTTCGACCGCGCATCCTGAGCATCTTTTGGTGCTCGTTCAGCCCTTCCGTCATGAACCCTTTTGACTGCTTGAAGATTATCTTGTAGATGTTGGGCAGGTAGCTCGAATAGAATCGGATGGAATCTTCCACCAGCAATATGGCCTGTACGCCCTGCTTCACATCCTGATCGACATTCATCTTATCTTCGATCAGTTTGATAATTGCCAGCATGATATCTGCATTCCCCAACCAGGTGAACATATAATCGATGGCACTCAAATCCTTCTGACTGAGGCGCAGGCTGGATTCCCGTGAAAACGGCGTAAGTGCAACGATTGGAATTTTCGGATGCTGTTTCTTTATCCGAAGGGCAAGATCAAATGTGTCTGATTTCTCAATGCTGAGCATTGAAATGATCAGTTCAACATGTTTGTCCTCCAGCACGGCGAAGGCCTCTTCTTCGGAAGTCACCTTGATAAACTGGGGGGGGTATCGAAGGTTCAGGGAGACATATTCCATAAAGATCTGCTCATCGATACGGCCATCCTCCTCCAGCATAAAGGCATCATATGTACTCGAGATCAGCAGGATCTGGTAAATTCGCTTTTTCATCATCAGATTAAACTGAGTGTCAGCGAAATAATACTTCTTATGATCCAGCATTGATCGTGTTTTGGCCTTCTCTCCCATGATGAAACTTTAGCAAATCGTTATCCTGCGGATTCAAAGATAAGGAAGATTTGACAGGTATCCTGCCAACTGCCAACTAGCAACTGCCAACTGAAGATTAGTTCTCCCTAAGGATATAATCGTCATACTCAATCTCGAACCGCATCTTGTGCTTCGATTCCTCCATTGCGAGGTGGCGGAACATCTCCTGCATCTCCGGTTGCTGAGCCCGGTCGGCCAGGGCCGTATAGAGCTTGAAAGCGGCTTTCTCCTTCTTCATGGCAAGAATCAGCGCCTTTTCGTACGACATGTCGGGTGTTGGTTTTACATCCACCAGATAATCTGAAAGTTTCATGTCGACAATCGGGATGGTCCCAAAGACGGTAGAGCCATTCACCTTCACCTCCATCAATTTTGCCTTGTGCATCATCTCCTCTTCCGCAAACTCGTGGAAGATTTTTTGAATCTGCTCGTTTTTCGACAGTTCAGCCAGCTTCAGGTAAAAATCCACTGCTGCCTGTTCCTCCCCGATCGCAAAATCGAGAACGTCGTTTATGTTTTCAAATTCGATCATATTTGTGATTGTTGTTGTTGTTTAATTATCAATTTAAACGAGAGCCGCAATGAATTGCGGCTGTACATCGTCATTCGTCCCTCATCATTCGTTCTTCAAATTCCTCCTCAAATCGCTTCACCAGGTAGTCGCATCCATAGTCAAAGTACCGGTTGGGATTGTCGTTGGCGCTGTAAGCCAGTGTGAGTTTCTCCGCCGGCATCTCCTCCTCCGTTTGAGGCAAGAGCTGGACGATCTCAGAGAATACATCCTCCCTGCTCTCTACTCCATTCAATCCAAATTGTTTCAGAATATGGATGAGTTGCCCAATGGAATCCATCTCCGGACGGGAAGGGAGTACCTTGTCAAACTCCAGAATGACCTTCTGTGTATTGGAAAAGGTTCCTCCAATTTCTGCAGGGAATGAAGCCGGCAGAATCAGATCAGCCATCCTGGCCGTATCCGTCATGAAATAATCCTGAACCACCTTGAACGGGATCTGCTCAATCAACATGCGGAACGACCCGGTTGTATCGCATCCCACAGGATCTTCACCAAAGATAAAGAGGTTCTTAATCTTTCCCTGCGTGAGTTTTGTTTTAAGGCATGCTGAATCAGGTCCGGGGATTGAATCCACATTCCAGGCCTCCATGAGGTGTTTCAGGTAGGTTTCGTCAGTCAAACTCCTGCCCCCAACACCATACTTCCGGTTTATGCCCATGTCGAACAGTCCCTGTGCGTTATTCTTCTCTTTCAACACGATCAGTCCGTTGGCGGTTTTCCCAAGCTTTCCGGTGATCATAGCCATGTTCATCAAGGAGATGGCTCCATTCCCCGAAACCTCCTTCTCGGAATAGAGGATGATCGCGTTGAGTTCATTGTTATACCCTTCCGCGAAGTTTTTTACCTCCTCTTCAGTTACACCGGCTCTGGCCAGAAGGGCGGGATAATCCTCCTTCGACATCTGCTCTTTGTACTCGGTGAGCCCATCCACACGATCACGGAGGAAGAGTGCATTTTCCATCTTAGCTGTCAGCAGGAAATGGTTTACCGCTTTGATGAAATAGTAGTAGGACTTTACCTTGATGACCTGGTCCACTTTATGGTCCATCGCATTCTCCTCTTTGGTTGTGACAAGAACCACAGGAACATGCTTTTTCATCCGGGCGTTGCTTACCATAAATCCGGCAACGGCATTGTCCCTGTTGATCTCGGATCCTACCAGATAAATTCGGGAGGCCTGTCCGATTTCTTCGAACGACGTGTTCATCGCTTCATCCATACGGTAACCCTGCCACCTGCTTAGGTAGTGGAAGCTTCCGATGTTCCCGGTTTTGGCGCCAGCGCGGGCCAGCTTTTGAACCAGATACATCTCCTCATTGGTAAGCCGTGCCCCGGCAAAAAAAGCGCTGTCATCAGGATTCACTGCTCTGATTTGATCGAAGATCATCTGGAATGCCTCTTCAAAAGTGATCTTTTCAAATTTGCCATTGACGCGCTTCATCGGAGAGGTGATCCGGCTTCTATCGTTCAGGTAGGAGTAGCCAAACCGGGGGAAGCGGCAGATGTTGCCATCTTCGTTCACCTGTCCGGGGGCTCCGCTGACATTCATTACAAATCCGTTGAGGTGGTTCAGCGTCAGTGAACAGCCAATCGAACAGTAGTTACAAATGGTTTCGGCAGGAGTGGTGCGCACCGGACCTGGTTTAAAGAGCACATTCTCACTGATTGCTCCGGTCGGACAGGTAGAGATGCACATCCCGCAAGACTCGCAGTAAGTATCTTGCAATGAATCTCCCAGACTCGGAGCGACAAACGTCTCAAAGCCACGGTTGACGAGCCCCAGCGCATTGGCACCAACCACTTCGCGGCAGATACGAACACAACGGGAGCATAAAATGCACTTGTTGTTGTCAATCTCGATATAGGGATGGCGGAAGTCGACCTGGTACTCCTTGTATGCTCCGGCAAATCCTTTCTGGTCGGCATTGTAATCGGTTGAATATTGCTGAAGGTCGCAATCGAAGAAGGCGTTGCACCCACATTCGAGGCAACGCTGGCTTTCATGAAGTGCGACCTCTTCCCCGGCATACCCCAATTCCACTTCGGTGAAGTTCATCCGCTGATCGGTGTCCAGTACCGGCATCTCTTCCCGAAGCTGATTTTCAAATATTCCCGCATACTCTTCCCTGAGCTGCTTTTTGAAATTCTCCCGCTTGCTGGTAAAGGGTTTGTTGACAGGCATGATCTCCTGTCCCCTCAGAAACTGGTTGGCGCTGTGAGCAGCCACCTGTGCCTGGGCGATCGCTTCAATGATGGTAGCAGGACCGGTCACCCCGTCGCCAGCTGCAAACACCGATGGAATCCCTGTCTGGAGGGTATGCCTGTCGGCATCGATATCACCCCATTTGTTGATTTTCAACTCACCGGCAGAGGTGTTTGTATTGATGTCGTCAATAAAGTTCACATCGGTTTTTTGTCCGATAGCAGCCAGGATATAGTCTACCTTGATGTTGAACTCCGATCCCTCTACCGGCACCGGACGGCGGCGTCCCGAAGCATCGGGCTCGCCCAGTTCCATCTTGATGCAGGTGACTGTCTCCACATCCCCTTTCTCATTCTTATTGATCTTCTGCGGCAGCGTGAGGAACAGGTACTCTACCCCTTCGAGTTTCGATTCATGGATCTCGATCGGGTTGGCAGGCATCTCTTTTTCGGTACGGCGGTATATGACATAGACCTTATCGGCATGGCATCTGATGGAAGTCCGACAGCAGTCCATGGCGGTATTTCCTCCACCAACCACTGCAATCGTCTTTCCGCTGAAGTCGTAATGCTGCTCCGTTACTTCCATGTTTTTCAGGAAGTCGATACCCGAGTATACATTCCCTGCATCGTCGCCTTCACAACCCACTCCGGTCCCGATCTGGGATCCGATGGTGAGAACCGTCGCATCGTACTTGTCAGCAATCGTTTTGTAACTCAGATTCTCTCCAAGCTTCTGGTTATAGAAAATCTGTACACCGAGGTCTGTGATGTTTTTCACCTCCTGATCCAGGATGTCGTTTGGCAGCCTGTATTCGGGGATGCCATAGCGAAGCCAGCCACCCGGATGGGGAGCTGCTTCATAAATGTCCACCTGATGTCCCTGAACCTGCATGAAGTATGCTACGGACAATCCGCCGGGGCCTGCACCAATAACCGCTACTTTTTTCCCTGTTGAGGGCTGGATATCGGGGACAAATTTATCCGGAGATGCCAGATCCCAGTCTGCTGCGAACCGTTTCAGGTAATCGATTCCCACGGCAGCTCCTTCATCCAACAGGTTCCTGCGGCACTCCTTTTCACACGGGCGAACGCAAACGCGTCCGCAGATTGCGGGCAAAGGGTTGGTCTCTTTGATCAGGGCGATGGCATCGGAGTATTTTCCTTTTTCGATCAGGGAGATGTATCCCTGCACGTCGACGCCCGCCGGACAAGTCTGCTTGCATGGTCCGAGACAGTCGGCATAGTGATTGCTCAGCATCAGCTCCAGCGCCATCTTGCGCGATTTCCGGATGGATTCATTGTATGTGGTGATCTTCATCCCTTCCGTAATCCGTGTTGAACAGGAGGGCTGATGGCCCCTCATTCCCTCTACCTCCACCACGCAAACGAAGCATGAGGAGTAGGGTTCGAGGCGATCATCGTTGCACAGGGTAGGGATCTCAATCCCGTTTCGGTTGGCAAGCTGGAGGATGGTTTCGCCAGGGGTTCCCTTAACGATCTTTCCGTCTAATATGATATTTAATGATTGTTCAGACATTACAATGATTTTTTTGCTTTTTTGTGGTTTCTTTTTGCCCCTAACTCCCCTAAAGGGGACTTACTCCCTCCCCTTTAGGGGAGTGTTGGGGAGGGGTTATGTCAGGATAATTGAGTCAAACTTGCATTTCGAATAACACACGCCGCACTGGGTGCAAAGCTCCTGGCTGATGAGGTGTGGCTGTTTCCGTTCACCCGTAATGGCATTCGCCGGGCAGTTTTTCAGACAAACCATGCAGCCAGTGCATTTCTCCTGGTCAACGGTGTAAGTCAGCAGCGGCCGGCAAACCTTCGCGGGGCATTTCTGATGCACGATATGCGCTTCATACTCATCCCTGAAGTACTTGATGGTGGTGAGAACGGGGTTTGGCGCTGTCTGGCCAAGTCCGCACAGAGAGTTATCCTTGATCTCATAGGCAAGCTCCTCCAGCTTTTCGATATCGCCTTCACGTCCTTCCCTGTTGGTGATGCGTTCGAGGATTTCCAGCATCCTGACGGTTCCAACCCGGCAGAAGGTGCATTTCCCGCACGACTCCTTGCAGGTAAAGTCGAGGAAGAATTTGGCCACATCCACCATGCAGGTGCTTTCGTCCATCACAACCATCCCGCCCGATCCCATGATCGCGCCGGTGGCATTCACCGAGTCATAATCCACAATTGTTTCGGAAAGGTATTGAGGAATGCATCCGCCCGATGGCCCTCCCAGCTGAACAGCCTTGAACTTCTTGTCGTTCTTGATCCCGCCACCGAGTTTCATGATCACGTCGTTGATGGTGATGCCCATGGGCACCTCCACCAATCCCGAATTTCTGACTTTCCCGGCGAGGGCGAATACTTTTGTTCCCTTACTCTTTTCAGTGCCGTATTTGGAAAAGGCTTCGGCTCCATGGAGTACAATCCACGGGATGTTGTTTAAGGTCTCAACGTTGTTGATGTTGGTGGGTTTGCGCCACAATCCCGATTCAGCCGGAAATGGCGGCCTTTTTCGCGGCATCCCGCGTTCCCCTTCAACGGAGGCGATGAGTGCGGTCTCTTCTCCGCAAACAAAAGCGCCGGCCCCTTCCTTGATATAGATATCAAAGTTGAAATCTTTGTTTCCCAGAATCTCTTTCCCCAGATATCCTCTTTGACGGGCCTGATCCAGTGCGATGTTGAGCCGTTTGATCGCAAGCGGATATTCTGCCCTGCAGTAGATTACGCCGCCTGTAGCTCCTATGGAATAGGCTGCGATGATCATCCCTTCGAGAACCGAGTGTGGGTCACCTTCGAGAATGCTGCGATCCATGAATGCTCCGGGGTCTCCCTCGTCGGCATTGCAGATCACATATTTCTCGTCGGATTGGTTCGCTTTGGCAAATTTCCACTTCAAGCCGGTGGGGAATCCACCGCCTCCGCGACCGCGAATCCCCGATTTGAGGATCGTATCAATCACCTGGTCGGCAGGGATCTTCTCTTCAATGATCCGTTTGATGGCTTTGTACCCGTCTCGGGCCTCGTATTCTTCAATCGATTCGGGATCCATGTAACCACAGTTCCTCAATACGATCTTTACCTGTGAATTCATGAAATCGTTCTCCGGAGCATCAAAGAGGTCGGTGTAAACGATAAAGTCCCTTATCGGATCGTGCTGGTTGACATGCTTCTCAATGACTTCGATTGCGCGCTCAGCATCAACATCACCATAGATATAGGTTCCTGAATCGTCCACGATTTCAACGAGAGGCTCGCGGTAGCACATCCCGATGCAACTGGTTTTCTTCAGATCAAAATCGAGGTTGTCGCTCTCTTTGAGGGCTTTGATCTTGTCGTAGGTTTTATTAGCGCCGGCAGCAATTCCGCAGCTTCCAAGTCCGACGGTGACAGTAGTACTCATATAGGGTTTCTTTAAGTTTTGTTTCTTCTTGAATAAGTCTTCAGTTGGCAGTTGGCAGTTGGCAGATATTGCAATTTCTGCAGACTGCAAACTGCAGACTGCCCACTAATTTTTCTCTGCCAGCCTGATGTTTTTAATCACTTTCACTGCAGCATTTCCGGTCAGTTTGCCATAAGTCTGGTCACCAATCATCATCACCGGGGCCAGCGAACAGCATCCCAGGCAGGCTACTGACTCGAGGGTAAAGAGGCGGTCTTCCGTCGTCTCCCCGTCTTTGACCTTCAATGCCTCTTCAATGGCTTCTGTGATCTCGTTGGCATTTTGCACATGGCAGGCGGTACCGTGGCATACCTTCACAATGTGCTTGCCAACAGGCTTCAGGCGGAACTGGGCGTAGAAAGTTGCTACCCCGAACATATCGCTAAGCGGGAGCCCGGTTCCGGCCGAGAGATGCTCGAAAGCCGCACGGGGGATAAAACCGTAGAGCTCCTGTGCTCCCTGAAGGAGGGGGATTACATTCCCCTTTTTGCCTTTGTACTTTTTGATCAATGGATCGAGTAGGGTGAGGTCGATCGCATCTGCTTCGGTAACGGCCTCTTTTTTGTACACTCTTGCAATTCGCATAAAAATCTGGTTTTAAATCTTTATTTGGTTGGTTTCTTTGTCCCTTTGTCAAAGGTAATCACTGAGATTCTCTTTTTCCCGTCCATCCGAACGGTGAGGGGCTTCTCAAAGTGAGCGATGGAAAAATAGGTTGTTTTCTTAAGTTTGGGTTGTCTCTTCAGCACATCATACCGAATGAAACTCCTGGAGAGTTCGGGCTGTACGCAGAAATAACCGACATTCATCGAGGTGACGTTGTGAAAAAAGTGCGATCCGGAGGAGGCATCCAGGGGAAATCCTTCCAAACTCGTCTCCACAATCACTTTGGCATTGGATATCTGCGGCCAGGAGATTGGGATGCCGATCCATTTGTCGCGGGTGCCCCATCTGCCGGGACCAATCAGGATATACTTCCTGTTCTCTTTCACCATCTCTGCGTTGATCCTTCCCATCTCTTCAGCCATTTCAAAGGTCTGTGATTTATCGAACGTATCGGGATCAACAAACACCACATCATCGATGTCGCTGATCAGTCCGTTCCCCATCTCCTTTTCCGAATACAGCAAGATCTCCTCCTCGGGAATGGTCTTCATGTCGATCACAAAATCTGTCGCATTCCCAATCAATGGTTTGATCTGAAGGAGATAAAAGGAGGCTTTGTTTTCCTTGTCCTTGTTCAGGTCAATCGCAAATTCAATCTCAACAGGCGACCCCATTGCCTCCTGAACCACATCCAGCACCACATCTATGGTTTTGGCGAGGGGGATATAATTATATTTAAGGATATCGGCAAAGTTAATTACCCTGGGACCCGGATGGCTCAATCCCGGTATGATCCGGTTGTTTTCGGGGCTGAAGACAGAAGCGAGATGATTGAGGGTCCCTTGCCTTTCAGCATCGTCGACATCCAGTTTCCTGAGGCCGGCATCCTCGCCCTCAAGCAGGTTTACATCTTTCTTGGCAAGGTCAACGGCATAGAAATGAACCTGGCTGCCTTTCAGCTGGTCTTCCGCCGAATTGATCTCCAGGTTGGGATAATGCGGAGAGAACCTGAACGCTTTCTCACCCTCTACAACAAACCGTCCCAGTCCCAGAGCGATCACGGCGAATCCCTCTTCGGGCTTCATATGGGCAAAAGGATAGTAGTTATACGACTGGGCCACACCACTGATATGCGGATAAAAAACATCTTCGTGCTGACTTCCAACTACCTCCTGAATTACAACGGCCATTTTTTCCTGTTCGATCCTGTAGTTAACCGCTTCAATATAGGCTTTGGCTGTCGGAGAATAAACCGATGCGTAGACAAGCTTGATGGCATCTTTCAGTTGCTCCAGCCTGACTTTCGGATCCGGATGGTCGTTGGGGATGAGGTATGTCTCAAAGATGCCGGCGAAAGGCTGGTTCAGGGAGTCTTCGAACAGGCCGGAAGAGCGGATCGCCAAAGGCTTGTTCAAATGTTTGATCAGCACTTTCAGTTTCCGGATCAATGTTTCCGAAAGCCTTCCTTCGACAAACAGCCGTCGGATTTGCTGGTAATCAGTCTCCTGCACTGATCTTTCCCGAAGATGGTTTCGGTCAAGGAAATATTCAAATTCATCCGTTCCAACGATGGAGGTGGCAGGAGTGAGGATGTTGATGTTGGGGATGTGCCGTGAAAAGTCGTAGTTGTATATCAGGGTGTTGACAAATGCCAGTCCCCGGCCCTTCCCTCCCAGGGCTCCTTCTGTCAGGCTGACAATATTGGTGGCATCGGTGATGGAGGATTCTTCAAACGGGATCACCTTTCCTCTGCTCTGCTCGTTCCTGAAGTGGGAGATGACCGATATGAGGTATTCCCGCAGACTGGCGGCATCATTAAAGTCCGTTACCTTCGCCGGATTGAGAATCTTGGCAGCCTGGATCTCCCCCCGAGCCGTAAGCCAGAGGGAAAAATGGTCTTTCCTGGCATGGTAGAGAAGCGATTCTTCCGGAATGGTTTTCAACCTGTCTTCGAATTCTTTGAGAGATCTCGCCAGTCCGATCTGTTTTCCATCATTGTCGCGGTAGATAAAATTGCCAAATCCAAGGTAATGTGTGATAAAGCTCCTGAAATCGACGAGCAGCGTCTCTGAATTCTTATTGATGAAAGAGGTTTTAAGTTCATACGCTGTTACCGAGTTTGTATCGTCGGACGACTGCAGAACGATCGGCAGTTCCGGTGTCTCTTTCCGGGTTTGGTTGACAAGTGAGAATCCCGCAGTTTCATTGAGTTTACCATCCTTCTTAAACTTCACATCGGAGATCAGGCAGAGGATAAACTCCTTGTATTTATTGAAGATATACATCGCCTCCTCGTAGGTGGAGGCGAGGAGGATTTTTGGACGGGCTTTCAGCCTGAGAATCCGGTAGAGTTCATCGGTAGTAACATCTTCAATGATGTGTTTGGTTTGCTCGAGTACAATATTATAAAGCATCGGCAGGTAGAGCGAATAATATTGCGGCGAGTCTTCCACAAGCAGGATCACCCGCACCATACCCAGCCTCGTATCATTCTCGAGGTTGATCTTGTCCTCAAGGTAGTTGATCATGGCAAAAAAGATCCGCGTATCCCCATTCCATACAAAAACACGGTCAATCCAGCTCAGGCGATCGGATTCACTTTCAATAAGAGCCAGGTCGGTATTGCTGTTTAACAGCATAAAGACCGGGATATACTGGAATTCAGCTTTAATGGTTTTGCTAAGCTCAATGGGGAATTGCTTGTCGACCCCCATCATAATTATCACCAGGTCGTAATGCTTGGAATGCAGTTGTTCCATCACCTCCTCAATCGAGGAGACACCGGTGATACGTGGCATCGTACTGAGACTCAACTGATAGAACTGGCCAAGCACATGCTCTGAGAATCGTCCCTCTTTTTCTATGCTGTAAGCGTCGTAAAGATTGGCTACAAGCAGAATCTCTCTCACCTTGAAAGGCATCAGGTCATGGTAAATGTCGCGGTTGTTGTTGGTACGGTTCAGGAACGACTGAAGCAGACGACGGCTGGAGTTTTCATCGAAACTGTTTTCTCCCTGTTTATCCTTTTCTTCGGGCCTGGTGGTGCTCTTTTTAAGGATTGCCTTTCCCTTGATGGAGTTGAGATACCCGGTAATCAGATTGGAAAGGTTGATGATCAGGTCTCGCTCCTCTTCCAGGAAAGGCCCTTCAAATGCCTGCGGGAATGCCTTAACGTAGCAGATCTCAATGGAGCCGGTCTGGTTATCGATCGTCTCAAACACCTGCAATTGTTTCCATTGGGTCTCCCGGAAATTGGGACTCTGGACCTCAATATTTCCGTGTTTGATCCTGCATACGGTAAATTCGGGATACTGCCACGCCCTGGGAATTATCATGCAGATCTGGTGCATGGCTTCATCGGGTGGGGCTCCTGTACGAAGAATGCTGGTGGTTTGGTTTATTGCCGATAACTCTTTCAGCCGTTCCGTCGTGACGTAACGACCCTCTCTTCCCTTGATGGCGTTGAGGTATCCCTCGATCAAGCTGGAAAGTGTGTTGATCAGGTTCCTCTCCTCTTTCAGGAAGGGTCCTTCATACGCTTTTGGATACTCTTTCAGGTAGAAGACTTCCAGTGAACCTAAGAGATTGTCGATCGTTTGGAAAACCTGCTCCTGTTTCCATGCTGTTTCCCGGAAGTTGTTGGTGGTAAACTCCATCTCATCGAACCGGATCCGAACCACAGTATGCTTGGGATATTGCCACGCTCGTGGCAGGACCTGGCAGATTCTGGTAAGGGTATCAGGTATGGACTTGTTTTCCTTAAGGATTGCCGTAGTATGATTGATCGCTGTGAGCTCTTTCAGCCGTTCACGATTATCGGACAGCAGTTTCTCAATGTCATTCGACTTGGCTGGAATCTTTCCGGCGCGCTTTCTATCGTCCTTACCTGGCATGCTAAAATCGGGGATGGTCGTGCCAAAATTAACACAACTTTCGGAACTGAAAAAATTAAAAAGCAGCAGATGAGCATTGTAAGAATTATACCGAAACAAGCATCAGTGAAACACTTAGTTCGCATCCGAAATTCTCGTAAGTGTCTGAAAATAAGTAAATAATATTGAAAAAACAAGAGGAATTCCTTGTTTCGAATAAAAACTTTTACTTAATATTGTGAAAAATTTCACATAGAACACTATAAACCAAAAAAAAATTCTCTATGTCTTACGCGTATCAACAACAATTAGATGAGTTCATGGCAAAGATCATCGCCAAGAACCCGGGCGAAACAGAATTTCATCAGGCGGTGCTTGAGGTAGCCGAATCCCTGATCCCTTTCATTGAGGAGAACCCGCAGTACAAAGCCAACAAAATTCTTGAGCGGATTGCTGAACCCGAGCGGGTTATCATGTTCCGTGTTCCCTGGCTGGACGACAAAGGAGATGTTCAGATCAACCGCGGTTTCCGTATTGAGATGAACAGCGCGATCGGACCTTACAAAGGCGGTCTTCGTTTCCACCCCACTGTGAACCTGGGCATCCTGAAATTCCTGGCATTCGAGCAGGTACTCAAGAACAGCCTTACCACACTTCCTATGGGCGGTGGAAAAGGTGGCAGTGATTTCGACCCCAAAGGTAAATCTGACAATGAAGTGATGAAATTCACCCAGAGTTTCATGTCGGAACTCTTCCGTCACATTGGTCCGAATACTGACGTTCCCGCAGGTGACATCGGTGTTGGTGGCCGTGAGATCGGATTTATGTTTGGCCAGTACAAGAGGCTGAAAAATGAATTTACAGGTGTACTTACCGGAAAAGGTATTGATTGGGGTGGAAGTCTGATCCGTCCGGAAGCTACCGGATACGGACAGGTTTATTTCGCCGAAGAGATGCTGAAGACCCGTGGACTCGACTTCAAAGGAAAAATCTGTACTGTTTCAGGTTCAGGGAACGTTGCCCAGTACGCTACTCAGAAAGCCACTGAATTAGGCGGCAAAGTGGTTACCCTCTCCGATTCGGAAGGTTACATCCACGATCCTAAAGGCATTGATGCCGAGAAACTCGCTTATGTCATGAACCTGAAGAACGTGAAGCGTGGCAGGATCAGTGAATATTGCGATAAATATCCGGAAGCTCAGTTCTTCTCAGGAAAACGTCCGTGGGAAGTGAAATGCGATATTGCTCTTCCTAGCGCTACTCAGAATGAGATCAACGGCGAAGATGCCAAGATGCTTGTCAGCAATGGTTGTTTCTGCGTTTCCGAGGGAGCCAACATGCCTTCCACACCGGAAGCCATTGAGGTATACCTCGAGAAGAAGATCCTCTACGGACCTGGCAAAGCTGCCAATGCAGGTGGTGTTGCAACATCCGGACTGGAAATGACTCAGAACTCAATGCGTCTCAACTGGAGCCGCGAAGAGGTTGACGCCAAACTGCACGGCATCATGATCGCAATCCACAAGAACTGCGTGAAATACGGTACCGAATCCGATGGATTCATCAACTACGTTAAAGGTGCCAATATCGGTGGATTCGTTAAGGTTGCCGATGCCATGTTAGCACAAGGACTCGTTTAAACTCTCACATACTCATTTAAATATGACAGGTGGGCTGTTCTGAATTTCAGGACAGCCCTCTGTTTTTCATCCCATCCCAGAAATGCTTAGATTTGCCTCATGAAGCAGGTGGACTTTACCCGAACCTATTCCCTGATCCAGCGATCCGTTTTTTCAAGGATCCGGGGGAGTGGCATATTTACAGAACTGATCGGATCATTGATCTTGCCAAAACCCCATGAGGAGGTCATTGCGAAAAACCATTACGGTTTCAAGCTCCGCATCAATCCGGCCACCCATAAAGGGATTGAACGAAGCCTCTATTATACCGGAACCTATGAAAAAGGGACCCTCTTTATCCTGAATCAAATTCTTCGTGAGGGGGATCTCTTTGTGGATGTTGGAGCCAACATCGGCATCATGTCTATCTATGGATCCATTCTCGTTGGAAAATCAGGGAAAGTGATTGCCTTTGAGGCAAATCCTGAAACCAAAGAGATCCTGGATGACAATATCTCGATCAACAGGGTCGCAACGATTGAAACATCTCCCTATGCTATCGGATCACACCGCTCAACCGGTAATATCTATCTCAATACCGAAGTGGAGAGGGGAGCAGCATCACTGATCAAGTCTGAAGCAAGCAGTGATTTTCACCCTGTTGAAATTATTCCACTGGATGAATATGAGAACCTGAGAGGCAAAAAGATCCGGGCAATCAAAATTGATATTGAAGGGTACGAACTGGAAGCGCTAAAGGGGTGTAGTATGATCCTGAAAGGATCCGATCCTCCCATCCTTATCCTCGAATGCAGCGAGACGAGACAGAACCTGAATGCCACCACAGCAGATCTCTATCATTACATCAAAGAGGTAAATTCCTACAAGGTTTTCAAGCAGAGGAGCGGGAAAGAGAGGATGTCAAAACTGGTGGAAATTACCCATACCAACCAACTGCCAAGGCATGATAATATCTATTGCTTTCCCGAGAGAGAGATTGCAACGCTTCCCTTGAGAATCTTTGCTTAACGTTTGGGCATATAGAAGAACAGCAAGGCATTGAAAAAAGCGTAGAAGACAACGCCGGCCTGGTTTTCAAACATCGACTCCGTAAGGAGGTTCATCCCGAAAAGAAGTAAGAAAAAAAAGTAGATGTAATCCTTCCTGATAAAGGCTATCATCGCTGGCCAGACCAGCATGGCAACCAGCAATAAAAACCCCGCAAGTCCAACAGAAAGGTATGTTTGCAGGTATTGGTTGTGCGCATCCAGGTTCCTGGAGAAAGCATATTTTATCCCCTTGCTCGAATACTCTTCCAACAGGGCATCCTTTACATCACCGGTTCCAACCCCTATGAGTGGATGCTGCTGAATGATGTTCCAGGCTGAACGCCACACCAAAATACGCTCACCTGTCGACTCTTCCGCATCGGCCTTCACCGAGTTCATGTTCTCTACCACCGCGGTCCCGCGTTCAACCCGTTCCATCGTTTGAGGCAATGATACCATCAGAAGGATCACTGTTGCCATCATGGTAAGAGGGAGAATGGCTTTGTTCCGGTTGGCTTTGCTAAAGAGAAAGATGAGGGCCATCATCAGGTAGATCACCAGAAGACTGAGGATCCCCATCTTGGAAGAGAGAAGAACAACCATCAGGTTGAAGAAAATAAGCAAAAGTGTAATCAGACCCAGATGCCACCGCTTGAAACGCTGAAAATGGTTGAATGTCAGATAAACAACAAGTACGATGGCAAAATTGATGAACATAGCCAGGTAGCCGGAGTGATGGAGGAACGATAGGGCCATGTAGAAAAACAAGCTGGAATCTCCTGTCTCCAGATACCCCAAATAAGCATTCACAAGACATGCAACAGAGGCGGTGAGGCATCCTGCAATATAGGTCAGAAAAATGTAGTTGCTCCGGAGAAATGAAAAAACCCTTCCGTCAATGGTAGCAAAGAGGAGGGGAAAGACCAGCAGGGAGAGTTTCACTGTGATGTCAAACTGAGCATACTCTTTGTTACTGGTATAGAGCAGTCCAAGCAGGTATACAAGGTAGATGATCGTGAACAGAAGCAATTGTTGCCGTCGTGTTTCCTGCAGGATTCGCTTTAGTTTGGCCCAAAGTCTAAGTTCAACAGCCCAATTGATGACGATGAAACCAATCACCCAGGTTGCCATCCGGTTTTTTATCGGGATCGCAAATCCCAGTGCCAAAAAAAGAAGGATATAAACGACTCGGTGAAACAGGGCGATCCAATCCCAAAGTTGCAACCAGCTGAATCTGTTACCTCTATTTTCCCTCATTCAGGTAAAGTTGAATGAATTGCTTAAAATCAACGAAGATTTTATCACGGTTAAAATTCTCCGACACGTAAAAATAGGCATTTTTAGACAACCTGTCGTACAGCGCTTTGTCGGAAAAAAGCAGTCTGAGCTCTTCGGTAAGCGACGCCGGATCCTCCGGTTTAAAAGCCAACCCGCAGTATCCCTGGTTGATAAATAGCTCCTTTGCCTCCCCCTCCACACCAAGCAAGATAGGTTTTCCCATCGCCAGGCTCTCAAAAATCTTAGAAGGAATTGCACCCAGGAAAAGATCCAGTTTCCGGAGAGGTATGATGGAAATATCAATCTCAGAGATCACATCCGGCATCCTTTGCTTTGGATATGCGGGGAGGAACGTGACATTTGCGAGCCCCAGATGTTCAGACTGATCCATCAGCTCTTTCTTCAACGGTCCTTCGCCGGCAATGACAAATTTGATCCTCTTTTCATCCGCCAGTTCCACTGCTGCCTTCAGTATCACTTCAAGCCCTTGCGCATGGCCCAGGATGCCTCCGTAAAAAGCAACGAAATCATCTGCACCAAATCCATTCTCTTCTCTCCAACCCGGGATGCCCTTTTCAGGAGAGTAATAGGTTAGATCAACCCCGTTCTTCAGCCAGAAAACCTTTTTCTCAGGCATCCGTGAAGAGATATTCTTTACAATCCCCTGAGTCTGCCCGCTGATCAGATCGGATTTTCTGTAGAGAAACTCTTCCAGAGATTTAGATATGCGGAGGAAAAACCGGTTTGTAACCAGCCCCAGTTTCTCAGCGCTTTCGGGCCACAAGTCTGAAACATTGAAAAGTAATTTTGTCCGTTTAACCAGTTTTATCATCCATGCCGATATGCCCAGAAACAAAGGAGGTGATTCGCAGATGATAAGATCGAAACGCTTGAGTTGAAAAAGGCCGACAACCAGTGAAGAAAAAACGAAAGAAAAATAGACCAGCAGCCGGATTGGTACCGACTGGCTCTTGCTGGCGAAAATCCAAGTCCTGTTCACGGTAACTCCATCCACTTCTTCCCGCACAAGCCATTTGCCCTGATATCCTTCAAACACTTTCATGAACGGATAATTAGGCATTGCCGTCAACACTTCCACATGATCTCCGGCGCGATGAAACCGTATAGCCAGTTCTGACAGCCGGTTTTGCGGTGCGCCAACTTCAGGGGGATAATATTGCGTTAAAAAGAGGATCCTCATCTCAACAGTTGTTGATAGACATTCGTCATCCGTTTTACGCTGTCAGTCCAGTTGTATTGCGCTTCAACACGGATTCTTCCCTGCTGGCCCATCTCCCTGGCTTTATCGTTATTTTTCATGAGGCTCTCCACAGCCTGAACAGCTGCCTCCAGATCATTGTCGGGCACAACCAGTCCTGTCACACCATTCTCAACCACCTCAGGCAGACCTCCAACATCCGATACTACAACCGGTTTCTCGCAGGCAGCGGCTTCGAGGACAGAAACCCCGAAGCTTTCAGTGCGCGATAAAGCGACAAAGAGGTCGAGCATGTTATAATACATGGGCACTTCATGATGAGGTACTTTTCCCTGAAATACAACATCCTCAGAGATTCCGATTGAAATGGCAAGATTCTTCAGCTCACTCTCTAACCGACCTCCTCCGACAATCAGAAGTTTAAGGTGTTTCTCAGGGTGAGTTTGCTTCACTGCATGAAAAGTACGGATCAGCAAGTCGATGCCATATTCCGGTTCCAGGGCCTTGATTGTTCCGATGATGAATGTCCCCGGGGTAAAAGGATTTGCGGCCTGAAACGGGTGAAATAGCTGAAGATCAATTCCAAAGGGTACAACCAGGATATTCTTTCGTGTATATCGTTGAATTTCAGGAATCATGCTTAAACTGGTAGAACAGATGGCATCAGCACGCTTAAAATTATAGTGCAATATTAACTTCCCAACAAGTGAATGTTTTGGAAACTGCAGAACGTCACTTCCCCAAACAGAGATGACAAAAGGATGAAAACCGGCAAGAGCCCCCAGCATCCCATAGCTTGTGGCATAATGAGCGTGAACAATATCCGGATTAAATTGCCGGATTACCTTTTTAAGATGGGGAACAAGCTTCAGGAAAAGGGATTTGGCTATCAGCCGGGAAGAAAAGATTCCGGTTTGGAACCTCATCGGTGTATGCAAGCTTATTCCATGAGCTTCAGTCCAGTTCTCATCAGGGGTGGAGATGCTGAAAACAGCCAGGTCGATTCCTTGTTGACTCAGGGATGTTGCCCATCGTTTGGTATGTGCAGAATTTACATCTGAAAGCAGAAGTACTCTCATCTATCAGTCATCAATAACTAACCGGGACGAACCAAAGCCCTAATCCTTAACGAAGAACGATCTTGGACGCAGCACCCGGTCGAAAGCAAAATACTGAACAAGTACAAAATCTTCCCCGTCATTTACCAGCGCGTAAAATCTGTCAAGGTCGTACCTGATCTCATTCCCATCCATATCCACATCGCCATACCCCTCCTTGAAATAGGTTTTGATCGTTTTGCTGACCCCGGATGAATCCGTCAGTGTAATGATTGAAAAGGGAGTGGAAGCAAGGATTGAGTCCCTCTGTCCGGAATCCATATCACTCAGAATCCCTTCGAAATTGAGGTTTATGAATCCGGTGAGAAAATTCAATGCGGCCAGGGTGTCAAACCCGGAAATCAACTGCATCTCAGGATAAGAATAGAGAGATACGGAGCTGTTCTGGTTATTGGTGATGACATATGATTCACTCTCCTTGATTGGAATCTCAACTTTGACGGATGCGATCTGGGGCAACTCTTTCTTAAAGATGGCGTAGTCGCGCCATGCATTTTTCATCGGAGTGAACCTGGGAGAGACAAATCCCCTGAAGCCGGGCATAAAGATCACAAAAGGAGTGGAGGAGTCCTCCATCAGCATATAGCTGCCACGATTACTTTGGGTTGCACCCCCAACGTAGAAAACTTTCGTGAGCTTCTCATGAGGAAACCACCGGATAGCGTTGAAAAGATCAATCCGATAAACCTCCTGGTAAACTTCAACTTTGACCGAATTAACAGCCAGTTCCCTGATCACGTTGTTATGTGCTGCCAGGGCAACCGGCTCTTTTACCGCCAGGTTATGCATGGTTTGAAGTAGCATATCCATGTTGAACTTGGATGCGAAATAGCGATCATCAACCATCCAGCGGCCTTCCTCTTCCCTGGAAAGCGTTACCGTGTTGTTGTTTTTATCAGAAAGGAAAATCTTGGTAACAGAGGCAGTATCTGCAACGGCAAAATCACTCAGTGAGCTTTGAAACGTCTTGTCTGACCTCGAAAAGAATAAAAAGATGGCGGCAACAGCGAGTACCAGGACAACAATCAGAACGATTCTGTTTTTTTTCATTTTTTTGCATATTTCTTTCTCCGCAGCTGGAACTTAACCAGGCCAAATCCGATGATCAGAAGGATTGGGAGAACAACATTCAATATTTGCCACAATGTACGTTGAGAAGCCAGTTTTGTCATGTCCAGCAATCTCAGTTTCAACTCCCGCGAACGGATAGAGATCAGTCCCGAATCATCGCACAGGTAGTTCATGATGTTGATCAGCAACTCTTTATTTCCGAAGGTCAGTCCGGTAAACTGATCATATCCCAGCGGTAATGGGTATTTCTGCGTGATATGGTACTGATTTTTTGCAATATCCCCGTCGGCAATTACAATCATGCGGGTAGGTTCACTCTTCTCCCTGAAGCCCAATTCCTTGTTCAATTCAATCTCGGGAGGAAGCCTGAAGAGGTAAGCCGATGTGAATTCACCTTCAAGAAGGACCGCCACAGGTTGTGCACCGCTGTTATACATCCGCGGATCAGGCTCATCGCGAAGGATCTCCAGATCAATCAGCACCGGAGCATTTGCAATCCGAGAGTAAGGCGAAGTGGTGAGAAGAACTGTTTTTTTCACGCCGGGCGCCTCAACCGTGTCGATGCTGCTGATAAACTCTGTTTTGATTGCATTCAATCCATTCACCACAGGGTGGTTGCTGGAAGGAGTGACCAGTGGGAAAAAGTACCATGGGAAGAAATCGAACTGAGGCTGGTTTCCCACCTGTCCGGTTTTGACCGGGATCTGGAGAGCGCTCATGTCCATCACCAGGTTCTTGTTCAGCCTCACCCCATAATTAAAGAGCATTTCATCCAGGTTGATGTCATTCGCCACGCCCATGGTAGAAGAAGCTTGTTGCAGGCTGTCCATCTTGGCAAATACCGGATCTATCATCCACAGCACCCTTCCTCCCCGCATGATAAACTGGTCGATAAGAAATTTATCCCTGTCATCAAAACGGCGTTCCGGACCGGCTATGATCAAGGCTTTGTACTTGTTCACCAACGGTGAACCGGATGAGTCGGTGGTCAGCCTGATTGTGAGACTGTTGATCTTTCCGTTGATCGTAACCCGCTCCACATTGTAATATTCTGACAGGGCATCCTCCAAATCCAATGTCTTTTCCCCCGACAATTCTCCCTGTCCCTCCAGGATGCCAACTCTGGGTTTGGTTGTATTGATCAGCTTGTCAATGGCATTGCCGAGGTTGTATTCGAGTGCCTGGATCGAGTTGTTCAATACCTTCTGAGGGTCTTGCCCAAGTTGTGTCATGAGCAGCTGGACAGGCAACTCCCGCCCCCTGTACACCACAATTGTTCCGGGAAAAATGATCAGCTGGGATGATTCTCCTTTGTTGGTGACCCGCAGATCTGTGGGTTGAAGCCCCTGTTCAGCCAGAAGCCTGTATGTGTCGTTTCGTTCACGGGAATTGGGACTTGCAGAAGGGTCGATAAACTCAAAATGAACATGGTCGCTGTATGCCCTGAATTCATTCAGCATGTCGCGCGTTTCATTGGCAAGCCGGCGAAATCCTGAGGGAAGTTCTCCGTCGAGGTACACCCTGAAGAAAACATCATCCTCCAGCCCTTTAAGCATTGTTTTTACTGCCGGAGATAGAGAATAGCGTTTTTCGGCTGTCAGGTCAACCCGTGTAAAAACGAACGAAGCAATGATATTGATAAGCACGATGATCACAATCCCCAGGCCAACCTGAAGAAGGTTATTTCGTTTGATATCACGCTTTTTACTTTTCACCATTTCGCTATTTCACTATTTCACTATTTCGTTTCACCACTTCCTGCTCTCCAATCTGACCTTCGTGAGCAAAATAAACAGCGCAATCACACTCAGGAAGTAGACCAGATCGCGTGAGTCGATCACCCCGCGGCTCATGGAGGAGTAGTGATCACTCAATCCCAGGGATTGGATAAGCAACCCTGTTTTCCCTGACAGGACGAACGTATAAATAAATTCAAAGCCGATATACATGAAGAAACTCAGGAATACGGCCAGGATAAAGGAGACGATCTGATTGTCGGATAGGGAGGATGAAAAGATTCCGATTGACACAAATGCTCCCCCTAACATGATCAGCCCGATGTAAGAACCCCAAATGCTTCCCAGGTCAAGATTTCCGGGGGGCAATCCCAACCGGTAAACTGTATAGACGTACACCAGCGTCGGGACCAGGGAAAATATCACCAATACTGCACCGGCGAAAAACTTAGCCAGGATCACCTGCAGGTCGGTCAGCGGTTGTGTCATCAGCAATTCCAGTGTCCCGCTCCTTTTCTCGTCAGCAAAAGAGCGCATGGTTATGGCGGGTATGAGAAACAGGAAAACAAAGGGGCCGAGCAGAAACAGCCCGTCTACATTGGCATACCCGAAATCAAAAATATTGAACTGCAGGGGAAAAACCCAGAGGAACAACCCGATGACCAGTAAAAAAACAATGACAACGATATACCCTATCAGAGAGTTCAAAAATCCGTTCAGCTCCTTCTTGAAGAGAGTGTACATGCCGCGAGTCGTGTTTGAAGTGCAAAGTTATAATTTTAATTCGGATACGCGATGCGGGATGCGGGATACGACTTCGCTGCCAACTGCCAACTGCCAACTGAATCTTACTCCACTTCAATCAGCACTGATGTGTCCAGCTTCAACCCCAGCAGGCTGCTGGCATCTCCCCGGTTGATGGCAATTTCGAGGTAGCCGCTGGTACTGAAAAGCGCAAGCATCTCTCCCTCATGGACATCCAGGTAAGATTTGCTGATGCGGGTGATCCGGTAAGTAGGAGAACGGAAGGTGATGGCAAACTTCCGGTTTTTGACGGTCGAATTGAACAGCTCTTCGGTGATGTTGGCAAACGCGTTTCCATAGCGGTCCACGTAGATCACTTTGCCTTTGATCTGGTCGGCGCTGATCACTGGCTGAAAAGCCATCTTCATCAGAACCTTTTCCTTTATGTGCCCTAGTTCCTCCATTGGCTTGCCCGATACAATATGGCACGCTGCCTTGACAAATACATCCCTGGTGGAAAAGGTAAAGTAGTCGGAATCCTGGATGATGTCGAGTTCGATGATCTTTTCAGGAGGTTTATCAAAAATCAGTGAGAAGATGCCATTGTCGGCCCCGATGAAATAGTGTCCCTTATGAAAAACTGCAGTGTGAGGAGTTTCGATGGAAGCCTCTGTGTTGATCCCGATGATGTGTACGGTGCCTTCCGGGAAGTTTTCGTAGAAGTTCCGAATGATAAACGCCGCCTGGTTCAGATCAAACGACGGGATCTCATGCGAAATGTCTACAATTACAGCTTCGGGAAGGATCCGCAGGATGGCTCCTTTGACGGCCCCGCGGTAGTGATCCTTCTTTCCCCAATCGCTGGTCAGTGTGATGACAGGCATCGATTTATTCGTACTTTTGCGTATCAAAGGTATAGTATTTTTTGATGAGCGAAAAAATTATCCGGATTGAATCGGTTGACCCTCTCGAGATCTTCGGTGTCAGCGATCAAAACCTTGAAGAGATCAGGAATTTCTTCCCCAAGTTGAAGATCGTTGCCCGCGACAATGTCATCAAGGCAATGGGTGAAGAGTTGTTACTTCTCGAGTTTGAAGAGAAGTTCACCACTCTGATGCTGCACTACGAGAATTTTGGCAGGCTGACCAAGGGAGACATCGCCTATCTTCTCTCTGCAGAAAACGGATCTGTCCCCCTGATGCCTGAGGGGCACCACACAGGCGTGCTCGTTCATGGACGCAACGGGATGCTCATTCGTTCACGTACCCCCAACCAGCAAAAGATGGTTGAGGCAATTGACAAGAATGACCTGATGCTGGCTATCGGTCCGGCCGGAACGGGCAAGACTTACACCGCTATCGCGCTTGCAGTGAGAGCCCTGAAGAACAAGGAGGTCCAGCGCATCATCCTCACGCGGCCGGCTGTTGAAGCCGGCGAAAATCTCGGATTCCTTCCCGGCGACCTCAAAGAGAAACTCGATCCTTATCTTCAACCGTTGTATGACGCGTTGCGCGATATGCTGCCAACACAGAAATTGCTTGCGTTTCTTGAAGATGGCACCATCGAGGTGGCGCCACTTGCTTTCATGCGCGGCCGCACTCTCAACAACGCGTTTGCCATTCTGGATGAAGCCCAGAATACGACGCCCGGACAGCTGAAGATGTTTCTCACCCGTATGGGAGCATCTGCCAAATTCATCGTTACAGGAGATATTACCCAGATTGACCTTCCAACCAAACAGGAGTCGGGACTGGTTCATTCGCAATCGATCCTGAACAACGTCCCCGGAATTTCATTCGTATACCTCGACGAAAGTGATATCATCCGGCATAAGCTGGTGAGCAGGATCATCAGGGCATACTCCAAATAGTGCCACGAAAAAGTTCTATCTTTGCGACAACCAAACAGTGAACCTTTTATGCAAAACGTAATCCTCAAAACCGAGTTCAACTTTCCGGGGCAAAAAAGCCTTTACAAAGGGAAAGTACGTGACGTGTATAATATCGGCGACACCTATCTGGTGATGGTCACCTCCGACAGGATCAGTGCATTTGACGTAGTGCTTCCAAGAGGCATTCCTTACAAAGGCCAGGTGTTGAACCAGATTGCAGTGAAATTCCTGGATGCCACCGCCGATATCTGTCCCAACTGGAAGATCGACAGCCCGGATCCCAGCGTAACGATTGGTAAATATTGCAAGCCTTTCCCGGTAGAGATGATTATCCGGGGCTACCTCACGGGAAGTTCGTGGAGGACATACAAAAAGGGTGCACGTGAGATCTGCGGCGTCTCCATTCCCGACGGGATGAAAGAGCACCAGCGATTCACTGAGCCCATCCTCACTCCAACTACCAAAGCCACGGAAGGGCATGATGAAGATATCTCAAAAGAGGAGATCCTTCAACAGGGACTTGTCTCGCCGGAAGATTATGCCTTGCTTGAGAAATATACCCGGGAACTCTTCAACAGAGGCACTGAGATGGCCAAAGAGAAGGGATTGATACTCGTTGATACGAAGTATGAGTTTGGTAAAGGCGAAGATGGCACCATTTATCTCATCGACGAAATTCATACCCCCGACTCGTCCCGTTATTTCTACCTCGACGGATACGAAGAGCGTCAGGCAAACGGCGAACAGCAGAAACAGCTTTCGAAAGAGTTTGTCCGCGAATGGCTCATGGCGAATAACTTCATGGGAAATCCGGGTCAGCAGGTTCCCGATATGACCGATGAGATCGTGAACCAGATTTCCGAACGCTACATTGAGCTGTATGAGCAGATCACCGGTGAAGAATTCATCAAATCAGATACATCTGAAGTGATCAAACGTGTAGAGCATAATATTCTCAATTGGCTTCAATCGCACGTAAAATAAGTTCGTAATTCTTCATTCCTAATTCGTAATTCACCTTGATCCCCTTCTCCCCTCCCCGAATGGACAAAAAGATCGTCGATGCAGTCGTCGAGGCGCTCTATTCGGGGTGGATCACCACAGGGCCGCGCACCAAAAGATTCGAGAAGATGCTCACGGCACAGGGAGGTCAGCAGACCACCCTGTGCGTCAACTCGGCTACGGCCGGACTTGAACTGGTGCTTCACTGGTATGGCGTGGGACCTGGAGATGAAGTAATCGTTCCGGCTTATACCTACAACGCCACCGCCAACGTGGTTGTTCACTGTGGAGCAAAAGTGGTCTTCGCTGATGCCGGAGCAGATTTCAACATCAGCGTTGAAGCCATTGAACGGGCCATCACATCCCGGACAAAAGTCATCATCCCGGTGGATATCGGAGGGTATCCCTGTAACTATGATGAGATAAACGAGCTGGTCGGCCAACAGGAGGTCCGTACTCTTTTTCAGGCTGACACCCCAGCGCAGAAACAACTGGGACGAATCCTGGTCCTCTCAGATGCCGCTCATTCGCTGGGAGCCTGGTACAAGGGGAAGCGAGTAGGGTCTCTCACCGACATCACTGTCTATTCGTTTCATGCCGTAAAAAACCTTACCACAGCTGAAGGCGGAGCCATCTGCTTCAACCTTCCCGCTCCTTTCGATAACCAGAAGATCTACGAGAGGCTGAACATCAAATCGCTTCACGGTCAAACAAAGGACGCGCTGGCGAAGTCACAGGTAGGAAACTGGCGTTACGACATTGTGGAAGCCGGTTACAAGTGCAACATGACCGACATCCAGGCTGCCATGGGAATTGTGGAACTGGAGCGGTACGACACCGATATGCTTCCCCGACGTAAAGCCATTTTTCACCGGTATTCCAACGCTCTAAAAAACTATAAATGGGTTCAACTTCCCCCTTTCGAGACCCCTGAAAAAACCAGTTCATATCATGTCTTCGCGTTACGCATCAAGGGCATCACAGAAGAACAGCGGGACCAGATCATTGCAGGGATCTTCACACGGGAGGTGGCGGTGAATGTTCACTTTGTGCCTCTTCCCATGATGACCTATTACAAAGATGCCGGATACCGGATGCCGGATTATCCTGTTTCTTATGACAACTATTCCCGCGAGATTACTTTGCCGGTTTATTATGATCTCACGGATGAGATGGTGGATACGGTTGTGCAGGCGGTGGTGGAGGCGATGGAAGAGGAGATGCGGCAACCTGGAAGAAATCCCTGACTAAGATAGTGACCGTACCACAAACCTGGAAGAATCAGACGATCAGATTTAAGCCGCAACCATATACTTAATTTCTATTGCCAGGTATCGTTGAATATCCACTGGAACGAAGTAAGGGCGGGTTCCAAACCCGCCCGCTTCCTACTCAAAACCCTTCATACTCTGCCCATAAATATACGTCTCTTCTATCAGGCTGCTGTCGCCAAGGGTCATCAGTACAAACAACAGCTCATAAATGTTTTTTACTCTGGCACTCCTGTAGCTGAGAAGTTCAGTGGCTTTTGGGTCGATGATAATAAAGTCGGCTTCCTTGCCAGGTTTGAAACTGCCGATGAAATCCGATAATCCTAAAGACTTGGCTGCTCCCAGGGTTGCCAGAAACCAGCGGGTCATGGAATAGACCTTGAAATCCTGAAGCATTGAAATCTTGTAGAATTCATCCAGCACGGCCAACATCGAGAGCGTATTGCCCGCACCCCAGTCTGAACCCAGCGTGATCCTATCTGTAAATTCCATCATTTTTCTGAAATTGAACAAGCCACTACCTAAAAAGCTGTTACTAATAGGGCAGCATGAGATGATTACCTTCTTATCACGCATTCCCTCATATTCATCTTCCGTGAGATGGAGACAGTGTCCGAAAATTGTTTTATCCGTGGCTAGTCCGAACCGATCGTATACATCCAGATAGTTTTTACTCCAGGGGAACAGTTTTTTAATCCCTTCAATTTCTGCAAAATTTTCATCAATGTGCGACTGAATATAAAGATCGGGGAATTCCATTTTAAGAGCACCCGCCAAACCCAGAAGTTCTTCACTGGATGAAAATGCGAACCTTGGCGTAATTGCATAAGATAGTCGTCCTTTGTTGTGCCACTTCAGAATAATTTCCCGGGCTATTTCATAATTTTCTTTCGCTGGAAGTGAGAGATACTTGGGAGAATTTCGATCCTGCATGGTATTCCCCGTGATAAACCTCATGTTTCTGCGGGATAGCTCTTCAAACAGAATATCCGTCGCCTTGTATTTCAAAGGTCCATATCCGCAAGCTGTCGTTGTTCCATTCTTGATTAATTCCTTTAGGAAGAAATTAATGTCTATCCGTGCAGCCAAATCATCGTGATAGGCTGCCTCACACGGGAATACATAATTGTTCAGCCACTCAAGGAGTTTTTCACCATAGGCAGCAACAATCCCCGATTGCGTGACGTGAAGGTGGGTATCAACAAATCCCGGTGTAATCATTTTTCCCGAATAATCAATAATCTGAGCATCCTGGAAGTCTTTGATGCAAGTATCGTAATCGCCTACAGCTTTAATTTTCCCATTCTCCACCGCCAGAAGGCCATTCTCTATATAATGATACAATCTCCCGGGTGCCTCTTTGTCTGGTGAAAAATCCTTCAGCGTTATATTTTCGTTGAAATAAAAAATATTCCCTTTGTATAGTTTGAGGTCTGTTGTTTTCATTGTGCTATTGCTGGTTACTGGTTGCTGGTTGCTGGTTTTGGGGGTTTTAAATAAGCCAGAAGTCCGATGGAAATAACAATGCAAAATGGGAAAAGCCAAAGGGTGTTATAAAAAGTAGAGGTTTTAGTATCAAAAGCATACGGAAGGGATAATAAGAGGGTATTGACGAGAAAAACCACCGTATTCACCACACTCAGTGCAATCCCAGTCAGGTGTTTCGGGACCATGTTGGCTGCGATAGTATAAAAAAGCTGAGACCCTCCCAGAAAGAACCCGATACAGAAAGCGATCGTTTCTGCAATGATAAGTGTATTGATGTTAAAATGTGGGAGGTAGATTCCAACGAGGAGAAACAGGGTTCCCATGATCAATGTTGAGTGGATCAGGGTATTCAACACCTTAACATACCTTGCGATCAATCCCCAAAAGAAGGTGCCAAGCCCCACTCCCATAAAGGTAAGTGTGGCAAAGAAGAGTATTTGATCTTCCGGGACCTGATAAAAGTTTTCCACTTTGACATACCAGAAACTCACATACGCGAGCAGTGCACCAAATGAGAAAGCGGCAGATAAAGAGCAAAGCCAGATTTTGGGAATCCGAATAACCTGGTGTACCGAAGAAATCAAGGAGGGCTTTGGTCCTGAATTCGTTTCAATCACATCCTTTTTGGGATCGTGAAAGAAAATCAAGGTGATGATGCATAAGATCGCTCCTGCTATTGCTAAAAAGAGATAGACTGTTTCCCAGGGACGAATTGCAAGCTGATCGGATAACAGGGTGTGGATAAACCCAGTCGAAAAACAGGAAAGCGTATTGGTAAGCCCGAACATCAGTGGAAAAGCGGCAAAACTAAACCATTTCGAGATCGATTTTCCGGCTGCGATGAAGGCGAACGAGCCTCCGATCCCCATGATGAAGTTAGCCAGAGAAAAGGAGATAAGGTTCGACGATCGTGAAATGAGAAAAGCTCCTGCGGTAAGAATGAAGATCGCACAACTTACGATCAGTTTGTTGTTAAACCTGTCGAGCAGCGCTCCTGCCGGGATCTGCATCAGGGCAAATCCCACAATAAACGCTCCCATAGCAATTGCTGTCTGGGTTTCAGTAAGGTTAAGTGTGTGTTCAATCGCCCCCGAAAACACTCCCGCAGCCGTGTTCAGACAAAATGAGAATACCACAAAAAGTGATATGACGAACCACACAACATAACCGTAAAGATTTTGAATTGGTTTATTCTGCTCCATGTTCAATGTGTTAAAGATTCAAAGGTAATTGTAAAGTTGATGTGTAAAAAATAACAGTTCAAGATAAAAAAAATGAAAAAAAACTCCCTCCAACCTGTTACCTTTTGCCCCTAAACCTGATTAATGGGTGTTAAAAGTCAAATTATTCACCCATAAATCTACCAAATCATGAAAAATCAACATTTTGTTCCAGCCATCAACAATTACTGTGACCGTTGGTGCAGTAAGTGTTCCAAAGCAACCCAATGTCAGCTTTTTGCTAAAAAACAAACGCAGCAACTAAATGGTATAAAGATGGATTTCCAGAATGAAGGTTTCTGGAAAAGATTAATTGAGAATCTTTCAAGTGCCACTGTTGAATTAGAAAAAGCGTTAGCAGAATTTAAAACCGATCCGAACAATGACACCTCTGTGACACATTCTCCCTTTTATGAAAAGCAGCTTGAATTGCTTGACCAGTCCTCCCTCTATGGCATGGAAGTCAACCGATGGCTAACCGAAATTCAAGATTATCTGAGCGACTTTTTCAGATTTTCCGAAGATAACGGGAATGTGTCAATCATCACTATCAATGATGCCTGTGAAGTTCTTCGATGGTATAGCATGTTGATTAGTGTCAAAATCAGCCAGGCTTCCTTTCAGCATAAATGGGAAGGCAAAGAGACCATAAAATACGATGAGCAGATCGGATCTGCCAAAGTAGCTTTGATAGGTTTGGAGAGTTCAATGGCTGCCTTTTTAAAAATCTTAACAGGATTTCCACAATACGAAGACCAAATCTTAGTATTTCTCGCTAAACTTGCAATTATAAAACAAGAAGTAAATCGTCTGTTCCCGGAGGCCGAGTCATTCAAACGCCCGGGATTTGATAGTTGAAACATGAAAACAATTCAGGTTAAACACCTGGATGGACGGAAAGTCTCTTATGATCCGAATATTCGACATCTTCATCTCCCTGATCGGGCTATTGGTTCTCGCACCACTTTTTATTGTGATCATGCTGATCATTCCGCTGGATTCAAGAGGATGTATCTTTTTTCTTCAGAGCAGGGTGGGACATCTTGGAAAAGAGTTCAGGCTGATCAAATTCAGGACCATGGTGACCGATGCACAGAGTCGTGGCGGCCTTACCATTGGTGTGCGCGACAGCAGGATTACCAGGGCAGGCCGGTTTCTGCGGAAATATAAACTGGATGAGATCCCTCAGCTCATCAACGTGCTTAAAGGGGAGATGAGCCTTGTAGGTCCACGACCGGAAATCAGGAAATATGTTGAGATGTACACTGAAGGGCAAAAGCAGGTTCTGAAGGTAAGGCCGGGAATCACCGATTATGCCTCCATTGAATACATCAATGAAAATGAGATTCTGGGCAAAGCTGAAAATCCTGAGAAAACTTACATCGAAGAGGTAATGCCGGCAAAGATTGAACTGAATATGAAGTTCATCGAACACCCGACTCTTGCAAACTATTTCCGCATCCTGTGGAAGACCCTTGGTCGACTAATTTTCTGATGAAATGTTCCTGACCGTTAGTGCATAACAACCATTTTCCGTGTCATCACGGCATCATCGGCTTTCAGGATACAGTAATAGATCCCTTCTGCAATACCTTTGGCATCCCACGGGATCTCATAATAACCGGCTCCCATTTTTTCGTCCACTACTGTTGCCTTCATGGTTCCAGTCGCATCAAAAATCCGGACGATCACCCTGGTGTTGGAATTCTTAACCTCCAGCGGGATATAGGTGAATGAACGGAAGGGGTTAGGAAAGTTCTGAAACATGAGGGTTGTTTCAGATGCAATGAGTTCCGGCAGAGCATTTGGATCCATCACCGGCTTGCCAGCTTCCAGCCAGGCCGTATAAATCATTGATGAAAGTGCAAGCGATCCCCGCTGAAACAGAGGAATCGTAAACGAAACCGATTGATCCCATAGCGTCTGGTAATAGATTCCCGATGAGGTATTCCCGGCAACGGACTGTGCATAATCATCAGCCAGAAGAATACTGTCAAGGCAGGGATAATTTCCATAGATATAGTTAAAAATGAACCCTCGCACATCGGTAATCAGATTTACCGAATCATCCGTAATGACAATCTGCGATGCAAACTGGTTGATCATCTTCGATTCGTAACGGGAGTGGATACCGGTATTTCCCGAATACTGACCGTTGTAGTTCCTTGTCAGGTGCATTGGCATATGACCATCTCCAATATAATGCCCCAGGTCGGCAGCAAACAAACCTGCTTTCTCCCAGTTTTTCCTGGCGAAACAACTAACCAGTGAATCGTATGATGCAAGTGTAGCCCATGGCAATACTCCCTGGTCGATGACAAACGAATACCCGAATTCTGTTATGAGTGAATCCAGATCCTGGTTGATCCTTCCGGAAAAGATAAACTCAGGATAGTTGTCAATGTCGATATAGTGGCGGGGGGCTTCATTGGGATCTGTCTCTTTCCGGTAATCGGCATCAGAAGCGTGAAGCCTCACAATATCTGTCCATGCGGGCGCCAGAAATGCCATCTCCTGAGGTAAAATGAGACTTACCCCTCCGCTGATTTTCTGATGACCCTGGTAGCCCCATGAGGAGAGTAATACGATCGCCAACAGGGAGACGATTGGGAGAAAGGGTTTTGTATTAGTCATTTGTCAATAGGGTCATTAAAGTCATTAAGGGAAATATCGTTTATTTTGGATTCAGAATTCAGCATGATCTTCATTGTGCTCAAATGCCTCTTTCATCAATTCCTGCAGGGCATTCAGTTCCTCTACTTTCTCAGGGTTCCCCAACTGGGTATAAGTCAGGATCATATTGCTAACCAGTCGCTGAATAATATCCACATTGGAGCACGGATTGAAAAAAGAGGGTTCTGGCTTGAGCTTCATCTGATTGAGGAAGAGATCAATTTCCCGCCGGGTAAATACAGCTCCTTTGTTGAATGGATTGATATAAAAAAGAACGTCTGATGTCTCTTTTCCCGGGTGATAAAGTTCAGTTGTATAGGCGAGGATAAAGTGCTGAGGAAGATTCACTCCCTGAATCGGCAGTTTCAGCTTCTGTGCCAGGATGAGGTAGAGAATTCCAAGGGTCAGCGGACTCCCTTTTCGTGTTTCCAGAA
Source organism: Bacteroidales bacterium (assembly GCA_014860625.1). Lineage (GTDB taxonomy): Bacteria > Bacteroidota > Bacteroidia > Bacteroidales > FEN-979 > QYOJ01. The sequence goes on from JACZJJ010000119.1 coordinate 35,893, forward strand.
CCGTATTGATATACTGATTTGTAGGGGCGTACAGGTTGATCCTGTTCCCTTCAAACCTATGCATGTCATAAAAGATATGGTTCATGACCTTTACGTTTTCCAGAGCAGTAAGGTTGTCGTTCAGCTCCAGCCAGGCATCCATCTTCATCTGCTCCAGCGTAACAGTAATCTCCGCTGCATTCAGCTCGGGGTAATGGCTTCGGGAGATCAGGAGAAATCCTTTCAGCAAATCGGACGATCCGAGTTTCATCCAATCAATCAACTGGTGGCGGAAACCCTCCTGCTGTATCTGATGAATGATCCATTCGATCCTCCCCTGCACGAGTTCATCAAAACTATTCTCCCAGGCTGTTTCGAGGGATGGAACTGCCTGTTCTCCAAAAGCAAAGATCTTCTCTTTGATGAGGTTGAACGTCTTGTCATCTGGCTCATCCAAAAGATTGATCAATGCGGAAAGCTGGCTGTGGTTCGTGATCATGAGTAGTACAAAGATAGCGAAAAGGAAAAAGCGAAATAGCGAGGTAGCGAAATAGCGAAATAAAAGAAACCAGTAATTAGTAACTAGGAATCTGTAATTATCCGATCCAGCACCATTTCTATTAAAGCACTGATCACCGGACCGTGGCTTGGATTGTACTCACCCGTTGCGCGGTTTGCGACCAGGGCACAGATGGTGATGGTTTCATGCCCCATTAACGCTCCCAGTCCATAGAGAGCTGAAGTCTCCATCTCAAAATTTGTGATTCGGTGCACTCCGTATTGAAACTGCTGGAGTTTATTGATCATTTCAGGATCGGTCAGAGCCAGGTGCAATCCACGTCCCTGAGGCCCGTAAAAGCCGGGAGCCGTTACAGTAATCCCGGGGACAGTACCCTTTGAGAAAAGTTGGACTAAACCTTCCGATCCCTTAATGAAATAAGGTAACGTGAGATGGGGGCTCCAGTTTACCTGCCGGGCAAAATGAGCAGAAAGTTCTTTATCAATGATATTTGGGTAATCGCGGTAAAAATAGATCACATTATCCAGTCCCATGGCATGGGTTGACAACCCGAAACTGTTGATGGTGATGTCGGGCTGAATGGCGCCGGAAGTCCCCAACCGGATAATGGTGAGGGTTTTGCGCTCAGGATTTGGGAGCCGGGTTTGAAGGTTGAAATTGGCCAGGGCATCCAGCTCCTGCATGACGATATCGATGTTATCTGTTCCGATTCCTGTCGACAGTGCCGTTATGCGTTTTCCGCGATACATCCCGGTATGAGAAATGAATTCGCGGTTCGAGACGTTGCATTCAATGCTGTCAAAAAAAACGGATACTTCAGGAACTCTTCCCGGGTCGCCCATGATGAGAACAGTTTCGGCCAACTGATCCGGTCTCAGACTCAGATGATACACACTCCCGTCGGCATTGACGATCAAATCCGGTTCTGCAAGGTTAATCACATTCTTGAATTTTATAAGGACTCACAAAAGTAATCAATAGAAAGAAAAGAGAAGATGTCGCCGTCCAGACTTTTATGATTGGGAAAACCCGGAATTTTTCGTAAATTTGTTGAAAATCAATAAAATCGAACTATGTCGCAAGAATTTGAACTCAACTGGAAAAAATTAATGCCCACCATCCTGATCGTTGCCGGAGTGATCCTCGTAATTATCTTCTGGGCAAAAATGACCGTAACAATTGATGCCGGACACGGAGGTGTTTTGTTTAAAACATTTGCAGGCGGGATCGACACTACTCAAACTTATGGAGAGGGGTTTCATGTAGTCTCCCCCTGGAATAAAATGGTGGTTTATGAAACCCGGCAGCAGGAGATTGCGGAAGATATGCAGGTGCTTTCGTCAAATGGATTGGAGATAAAAGTAGATGTTTCGGCCTGGTACCAGCCAATCTGGAGTGAGATGGGAATACTGCATGTGAATATCGGAACCGATTACCTGAAACGCGTTGTTATTCCATCTTTGCGATCCTCGGCAAGAACGGTGATCGGGCGTTACACGCCAGAGCAAATATATTCCACCAAACGAGATGCTATCCAGGATGAGATTTTTCAGGAGACCAAAGCTATCCTGGATGATAAATATATCCAACTCAACCGTGTGCTGATCCGTTCGATCATCCTGCCTCCCACCATTAAAACGGCCATTGAAAGCAAGTTGAAGGAGGAGCAGGAGGCCCTGGAATATGTCTTCAAACTGGAAAAGGCCAAGCAGGAAGCCGAACGCCAACGCATTGATGCCGATGGAAAAGCTACTGCCAACCGGATCCTGAGTGCAAGTTTGACAGATAAGATCTTATTGGAGAAGGGCATCCAGGCAACATTAAAACTGGCAGAATCACCCAATACAAAAGTGGTGGTAATTGGCAGCGGAAAAGACGGACTGCCTATCATCTTAGGAGACAAGTAACGTCCCGAAAAGTAATTCCTTATCTACTTATCTCTTTCCGTCAGGATCTCTATCTGGACAGAGTCTGCAATTCGTTTGTCGGCTACAATGCCGCTGATCCTGTCGTTTGGAATTGTCGGGGAGAGAACATACTGTTCGATTTTCCAGCTGCCATCATATTTTTGAAGCACCCCTGAACCGCGGCATAGTCCCAGCTTCGTATCCAGCAACTCGTCAAACCAGGCTGTGTTTCCATCTTCACTGATATAGACAAATCTCTGTACCGGATGAAATTCCCAGGTTTTCCCTGCATCGAAATGGGGTTTGCAAAAGGTGTAAAATTCAGAGGTTGTCCAACGCTCTGTGGCATCTGTCCCGATAAAAACCGCCGAATCACTCATGGCGCCAATGTATGCTTCCAGGTTTGCCAGGGCAGCGTCCTGATGCCATTGGTCGATCAGTTCCAGCAGTTCAGTTTCAGGATTATTCAGCTGTTGTTCCTCCGGAGTAAACAGATTGCAGCCTGTTATCATGATGACAAGCAGGGAAGATATCAGGAGTAAGCAGTATATTTTTTTCATGGGATCAAATATTCCCCTCAATAGGCACAATAGGGCACAGTAGGAGTTATCGTGTGTTTTCTACTGTGTCCTATTGTGCCTACTAAGGTTATTCTTTAATAACAACAAGTTTTCTCACCACCGATTGACTTTCATTACTTATCCTGCAGAAATAGACTCCCTGCGGAAGACTACTGATATCAAAGGTAACCTTTGGATTTCCAGAAGGAATCAGCTCTTTCATCACCCGAATCCCACTCACGTCAACAATCTCCAATTCTGCAAACTGCAAACTGCCAACTGCCCACTGCAGACTGACAACTGAGCTTGCAGGATTGGGATACAAAACCACATCGAGTCCATCGGAAGGCTGCAGGTTGATCCCAGCGATCGGGTAGCTCTGGGTCGATGCCCAGGTTTGGTTCATGACAGCACCTCCCGATTCGCCACCGAATAATAGCACCTTGTAGCTATCTGCCAGACTGATACCCCGGGGACCATCCTCTCCTCCATCCTTGTAGAGCGCAGCATCGCCGCCAGATACCGGAAGAGGCAAGAAATTCTGCCGCTGGATCACATCGCCTGTTGCCGTATTGAACTCATAAACGAGATCACTATCCTCTCCCTGTGCGTCACGCCCTCCAAAAATGAAGACAACCTTCTCATTCAGGTTATTAAGCACATTGACATGGCTTGCATATCCCTGCAGGGGCAGCCCCCCAGTAGTCACTCCCCAGGTTCCATCTTCGATCTGATAATAGACAAATACCCCCGGTTCCCCAAATACGAGCATCATCTGATCCCCGATTGTAAATGCAAGATGGTGGCTATAGGATTTTGGACAATCTCTAAGCTTTTCGTATCCGGCGGAGGAGTATGACCAGAGGTCCCTGAGATTGTAGCCATCGGCTCCTGTACCTCCAAGGATCCCCATACTGCCTTCCGGGAAAGGCACGACAGACTGTCCGTGTCTTGCAGGTGGACGGGTTCCAGGGATGGAGGGCTGCTCCCATCGGTTCAGGTAAAGATCGTAGGTCCACATGTCGTCCAGGGGACCGTTTTCTCCCAATCCGCCAAAAACGTACATCTTGTCACCGCTGATCCAGGCATCATGCTCCATACGTGCCGGAGGGGGATCGTTCTCAGGGGTGATCTCATTCCAATCGTTTTGTTCAAATACAAATAGATCGTTAAACAGATCCTGTCCCGGGACTCCACCTCCAAAAAGAAGGACCTTGCCATCAGGCGTCGTCACCATGCTGTGTCCTTCGCGGGGGGAAGGTGCGTTGGGAGGGTTTAAGGATTGCCAGTCCTGGGCAATCAGATCACTCATAAACAGGGAGAGGAAGATAGCAGCAACAATGTCTATGTGTCTCATAAGACTGATGTTTAGATTGATATACACAACACAAATATAATAACAATTTCTATATGCCCCATTTCACCTTTGCGCCATTTCACCATTTCACTAACTTTGTCCCATGAAGATCGAGATCATCAACATTGGCGATGAGATTCTCATCGGCCAGGTTATCAACACCAATGCGGCCTGGATGGCGGAGGAGCTGAACCGGAACGGATTCAAAGCGTTTCAGTTCACCGTAATTTCCGACAGCCGTGAACATATCCTACAAGCCCTGGAAGATGCACTGAACCGGGCAGATGTGGTGCTGATCAGCGGAGGTCTTGGCCCTACGAAAGACGACATCACGAAAGAGACCATCTGCGAATTCTTTGATACAAAACTGATATTCAGTGAAGAGGCTTTCCAAAACATTGAAACCCTTTTTTCCAGGAGAGGTTATACAGTAACAGAAGTCAACCGCAAACAGGCCGAATTGCCAGAGAGTTGTATCAGTCTCCCAAACAGACTGGGGACAGCCAGGGGGATGCTCTTCGAACGAAGGACGAAGGAGGAGGGAAGAAGGACGAAGGACGAGGGAAGAGGGACGAAGGACGAGGGAAGAGAGACGAAGAAATTGCAAACTGCAAACTGCAAACTGCAAACTGTTTTCATCTTCCTTCCCGGTGTGCCGTTTGAGATGAAGGATATGTTTACCCGGGAGGTGATTCCCAGATTAAAGGAGCGGTTTGCACCACAAGCGATCTATCACAAAACTGTCCTCACACAAGGTAAGGGAGAATCGTTCATTGCTGATATCCTGGAAGACTGGGAAAACAACCTCCCCGAACATATCAAGCTGGCCTACCTTCCTCAACCAGGCATTGTTCGATTGAGATTGTCGACTTGGGGTTCAGAAGAAGATGTTATTAAGCAGGAGGTAGAGTCGGAGATTTCGAAACTCCATCAACTCATCCCCGAATTGATCTTCGGATTCGATAATGATACGCTTGAGTCTATTGTTGGTCAACTTCTCATGCAGCATAAGCAAACCCTGTCCATTGCCGAAAGTGCAACAGGGGGATACATCGCGCACCTTGTCACATCCTTATCCGGTAGTTCCGCCTGGTTCCAGGGCTCTGTGGTGGCATATTCCAACCGGTCGAAAGAAGACATCCTTTACGTAAAAAGAGATACGCTTGAAAGCCATGGTGCGGTGAGTGAACAGGTTGCGCTGGAGATGGCGCTGGGTGCCCGGGGACGATTCAGAACCGACTATGCCATTGCAACCACGGGAATTGCCGGCCCCTCCGGTGAAACTCCCGACAAACCTGTTGGTACATTCTGGATAGGAATTGCTACCCCCGACGGTGTTTTTGCCAAACACTTCCTCTTCGGCGACAACCGCGAACGGAATATCCGCAGAACAGCGGTTACGGCGTTGAATTTGTTGAGGAAGGAGATCCTGACCCGCCCCAACCCCTACTAATAAGATATAGTTCATTGGTTCGAGGTTATGGGAATAAGTCAGCTCAGTGTCACGAGTTGTAATGACCCGTTCGTCTATTCTTTTAAAGTTTTTATCGAAATCGCTTGACTTTGATGTTTCAATAGTTATATATTTGTAAACTTCATTTTTTATGAAGTATATATAAAGTTGAATATCATGAACAATCGATCGAAGTTGAGAATGTCTGTTGGCCTCTTCTATCCCATCGCAATCATCTCCTGCTACATTTTAGCTATCGCCGAATGGGGTATCCGGTCGTGGCTGATAGGGGAAGGAATGGATATTAAACCAATGCCCTTCTTTACATATTATATATGTAGCGCATTCTTTATTGGCATGGGCATATTCCAGTGGTTCAAATACCGCCTCTGGGTAAATCCAGTCATTGGTATTATTGTCGGATTTCTGTGTATTCAGGGTCCAGCCTTGATCATCAACGACTATTTCTTCACCAAAGCCAGCTATTTCGCCACGTTTTTTATACTGGGCCTAGTCGTTATCCTCAACTGGTCAACCCTCTACGGCCAGGAGCGTTACGAGATCAATGCACGGAGACTCCTCAAACTTGCTGCAGAGCAGATTTTTGAAACGATTGATGGTTTTACCGACCGTCCATTTTCTGCCGGGCAGATCAACGCATCAAAGGAAGAGCTATTGGGATTCTCCAGGTTCATGGAAGGAAAGTATGTGACAAGGGTATTTCATGAAGATAGTACAATCTTCCTGGCTTTTTCGCTGAACCGAAGCCTCCTTACCGTTGTGAATCCCCGTGATGTGAGTCATATTGCCATCTTTGACACAGGAACCATGACCATTTTTATCTCGGAAGCTGATTACCGTCAATATCGCAAAACATACAACTTCAACCAGCTTTGCCATTCACTTGGAGAGGTGGTCAAACGGTTCATGGGATATTATCAGGAAGGGCTTGAAGGACGGATCATCACCGAACTGAAAACAGCCAGATAACTGGAAAATCACAATGTCCAAGCACCAAATTTCAAATAAATATCAATACTTAAGAAATCAATAACCAAAAAACAAACACATGAATTACAAAGTACACAGGTTAGACATCAACATGTATCAGGACCAACACATGCTGGAATGTTTTCTAAACAGCCTGAAAGGAGAAGTAATCTCCATCATTCCAAACGTGGCCAAAACGACATTTGCTCAGATTTACGGCATTACCCGGAAAATAGATTTTTTGCTGATCGTTGACAAGATTTAAGAATGAATCTATTCCAAAATAGTCATGATGCTGAAAAAAGAACACTAAACAAGAATAAAGATGAAAACGTTACAACTCATTGCCTGTGCCCTGTTGCTTGCATTCATCCTTCCCAAGTGTGCAAGCGGACAAGAGGGCCAGACCGGAAAAACAGGAGAGAAGACCTACTATTATGGAGTGGAGATCAATGATGTCCTTTGCGGGTATGCAAAGGTGACATCAGTTCCGGAAGAAAAAGATAGAAAAACGATCGACAAGCTTGATGGCACTGTCTCCCTCAAACTCTCAATCCTGGGTGGAGGAATGGATCTGACTGGTACCTATTTATATCTCTCGGATCCGTCATCTGAACAGTTCTTCTATAACACCACAACGGTGGAGACCGGTGGCACAAAAATGGACTTTACTTCTGAAGTGGTTCACGACACCATCTACTTTGAGTCAGTATCTGCAAAAGAGACGAAAAAAATCCCCGGCGCAAAAAATCTCATCATCGAAAATCCACTTACTACAATCCATATTGTTAAGGATTTTATAAAAGGGAATGCCACAGAGAAAACCTACAGTTTCTACGATCCGGCCCGGGGAGAGGTCCAGGAGAAACGGCGACGATGAACCTGCCATTGAAAACTACCGGAAATCGTTGGAGTTGAATCCTGAAAACAAGAACGCTACTAAGATGCTGGAACAACTTCAATCAGGAGAATAGCTACCATAATGAAAGAAAACCATGGACTTTAAGCAAGCTGCCATACTGGGTTCCTATATCTCGAAAGACTATGCAGAAGATCTTTTCAGGCTGCTGGCTAATTATAACAGCATCTCTGCCTCGGAAGCGGCTTCTCGTCTTGAAATACATATCAAAACAGCTCAGGACTTCCTGGAAGCCATGAGTGATCTTGGTTTTCTGGGAAAAGAGGAGGTCTATGAAAAGAAACGCCCCTATTACAGGTATAAACTGATGACGAAGAGAATCTCAATGGATATTGATCTGGCCCCACTCTATCCAAAAGTCACATCTGACGACAGGACAGCACTTCGGATACGGGAGCGAAAGAATGCAGGGGCACGCTTTACTACATCACGAAATAATCAATACATCAGCAATGTGGTAATCTGGATCGGAAAGGGACGGGAACGGACAGAACGACGGATCAACATGACAATCCCTCAGGGACAATTCTTCTTCCACCTCCCCTTTCCCAGTGCTGATTCCCTCTCAATCAGTGCGATCATGGAGAAAGCGGAGGTTGACCCTGCTCACTTGTCGGAGATCCTCGATATTGTTGATGCCCTGATCGAATTTGGCGTGATTGAAAAAGATGAATAAAAGCAGTAAAAAAATTTACAACGTAAAACCAACATACAATGACATCAAGAAAAATTTCACATCTGCTGCTCCCGGTTGGGATGATTTTGACAGCAATCGTTATCATGGCCGGATGTGCTTCCAAAAAGAGCATCTGGGGCGACACAAAAAAAGGATTGATCCTCAGCTACCGGATGCCGGAAGATAAAACCTACAAGTATCAAGTCACATCCGACGTCGACCAGGCTATGGAGATAAATACCCAAAAGCTTGAGGTAACCATGAAAAGTTTTCAGGAGTTTTCCTTTTCCAACATGTTACCCGGTCCCGACCCCCTGTCGCTCAAGGTTACCATCGACACCATGTACCTTTACATCAAATCGCCCATGAACGAAATGATCCCCGAAATGAAGGAAGTCATCGGGAAGAGAATCAACATGTACCTTTCATCCAATGGCCATGAGTCGGACCTTGATGGGGCAAAAGAGATTTTCTATGTTCTTGGTCCTGAGAAACGGAATCTGGGTACGGAATTCCAGGGGTTCTTTCCCAACCTCCCCGATCATCCTGTGAAGCCGGGAGATACATGGACGTTCAACGACACCATCATGGAAGAATCAGGTAACAACTGGCTGGGAATTTATTCCAGCAACAACGCCAAACTGGAGGGTTACGAAACGGTTGGCGGCCGCGAGTGTGCCAGGATCGTCATTGAGACAACCGGAACCATCTCCGGGAAAGGCAACACTCAGGGAGTGGATACGGAAACGGTCGGTGAGTTCACCGGCACCGATCTCGTTTGGTTCGACTATAAGGAAGGGATTCTTATAAAGATCTCGTCGAAAGGAACGGCAAAATCACAAACCAAAACCTCCGGAGTACGACAAATGATCATCCCCGGCACGAGGGAGATGACGAAGACGATAGTCCTAACGGACTAGCAGACAAGCGGACCAGTGATCCAGTGATCCAGCGATCCAGTGATCCAGTGATCCAGTGATCCAGTAACCAAGTATTCTTTATCTTTGCGGTGGATTACTTAGAAGCCTCGATCATGGAAGAGAAGAAGAAGAACCTGCATGTCTTGTGGACTACCGGCGAAAAAGATGTCGCCATACGGATGGTATTTCAATACCTGATGAATGCCAAAGCCAATGGCTGGTGGGATGAAATCAACCTGATCATCTGGGGGCCGTCGGCCAAACTCGCTGCTGAAGATGAAGAGATCCAGGATGAGATCCGCATGTGTCTCGACAGCGGTATCACTATACAGGCATGCAAGGCTTGTACCGACTCATATGACGTTACAAAAAAGATTGTCCGGTTGGGAGTCAATGTCAGGATGATGGGGGAATCGTTTACCGATTACCTGAAAGGAAACGATAAGGTGGTTACCTTCTAGAGGGGCATCATTAATAACATATTCGATTTTGTTTATATTTGATCCGTGAACCTCACCACGCACGTCGGAATTTTTGATCTTTTTATCTTTCTGGGAATATTCCAGGGATTTTTGTTATCGTGGTTTTTCATCAAAAACGGAACAAGCGGGAGAAAGGCAAATCTTTATCAGGGTTTTCTGTTGCTGTTTCTGTCGCTAGGCATCTTCGAGGAGCTGCTGAACAACACCGGTTACATTGTATTTGTCCTGCCAATCACAAACTTTGCAGAGCCGCTCAATTTTACCTACGCGCCACTCTTCTACCTCTATGTAAGAAGCACCCTTGACCCCCAGAAGAAAAGGGCAGCATGGCCACATCTAATCATCGCCGGGTTCTGGCTGCTATACATGGTATTCCATTTCATCCAGCCCGACGAATTGAAGTACAACTCCTACGTTCAAACCAAACATCCCGATTGGGAGTACCTTTCGGTTAACTTCCCGTTATCAGACGATCCGTTGCTGATCAGGAGATTCACCAACGAGCTGATGGCCGTTCAGTTTGTGATCTACATCGGAGCATCCATGGTGGTTCTTGGAAAGCGATTCAAGCTCCTGAATCAATCCTTTTTCAGGACCACAAACGAATCCCTGGTAGTTCTCAGAAACACAACGGTTCATTTCACCATCCTTGTAATGATTTTCCTTGCCACGAAACTTTACTTTGGAATTGGCAGCGACATTGGCGGGTATTTGATCGCCGCCTACATCTCATTCATGATCTATACCACCAGTTTTCAAATCCTCAACCGAACCGATTTCTTCAACCAACCTCACTCCTTTCTTGATTTCCCGATGCCGAAATACAAAAAATCCTCACTTACTGAAGAGCAGAAAGCAGAGATCCTGGCGAAGGTCGAAGCTGAGATGGCAGAAAAGCACTATTTCTCCAACAACCTTGCTTCGTTATCTGATCTTGCCAAACGCATCGGAAGCACATCCCACTACCTCTCCCAGGTAATCAATGAAAAAAGAGGCCAGAATTTTTTTGAAATGCTAGCTTCCTACCGTGTGGAAGAGGCAAAAAAAATCCTCCAGACCGATCGCGATAACAAACTCACCGTGGAAGAGGTAGCCGAACAGGTGGGGTACAACTCCAAATCGGCTTTCAACAATGCCTTCAAAAAACTGACCGGCCAAACCCCTTCCGAATTCCGCAACCGCTGGAAGTGACCCAACCTCTCCTATTAACACTCTTCCTTCTTCCTTCTTCCTTCTTCCTTCTTCCTTCTTCCTTCTTCCTTCTTCCTTCTTCCTTCTTCCTTCTTCCTTCCCGACCGGCGCGAACGTCATCCTTACCGGCACATTCTTTCTGTGAAGTCAAACGGTGATAGTTTTGCCCGAACAACAAAAAACCGCACCATGGCAAATCAAATTCAATTCAACGCAGGAACGAAACCAACCAGGCAATACGACATCGACTGGCTTCGGATAATCTTAATCTTTAGTGTCTTTCTGTTTCATATCGGAATGATATTCAATTCCTGGGACTGGCACGTCAAGAATGACCAACAATACAAGGAGCTCCGTTACGTAATGGCATTCCTCCACTACTGGCGCATGCCTCTGCTGTTCTTTATCTCAGGCGTGGGCACCTATTATGCCCTAGGGATCCGCTCCTCTGCGCAGTACCTGAAAGAGCGCGCCAAACGACTGGTTATCCCATTGATGGCCGGTGTCTTCATCCTGGTTCCTGTACAGGTATACATAGAGAAAGCATCCCAGTTTGATTCCCTGATCGATTTCTACCCACACATGTTCGAAGGAATCTACCCTTCAGGAAACTTCAGCTGGCACCACCTCTGGTTCATCGCCTACCTCTTTGTAATGGCTCTATTCCTCTCACCTTTCCTGAGTTTTGTACGAAGTGTCCGCTTCCGCAATTTCAGGACATGGCTCGAAAAACGGGTCACCCGGAAGCTTGGGCTCAACCTGATACTTATTCCTCTCGTTCTCTCCCAGCTTATCCTTCGCCCCTTTTTCGAAACCGATACACATGCCCTTGTTGATGACTGGGCATCCTTTACCTTCAGTTTTATCTTCTTTGTTTCCGGGTTTGTGCTGTTGTCGAGCAGAATTATCGGGGAAGCCATAAAGGATCAACGGTGGTGGTATCTCGGAGAATCAGTCCTGGCAACTACCTTCATGTTCCTCGCACCAACTCTCTTCTCGGAAGGAGCCACAACTGATATCGCCTGGGACTACGCAGCTATGGTGGTCAGCTGGTCGTGCAGCATCACCGCCATCGGCTTTGCCCGCAAACACCTCAACATAGACTCCAGCTTCCGGAAACTGGCCAATGAAGCGATCTATCCCTTCTACCTGCTTCACCAGCCCATCATTGTTGTGCTTGGATACTTTATGGTTCAATGGAACATTGCAGACGGAGTAAAGGTATTATTAATTACCCTGAGCAGCTTCACACTTACAGTTGCCATCTACTGGTTCCTGGTCCGTCCTTTCAACGTAACGCGCATCATCTTTGGCATGAAGCCGAAAAGGAGTAAGGAACATGCATACGAGGAGAGGAAAGCAATCCTGATTCCGACATCCAGCATCCAGTATCCAGTATCTAGTGATCTAGTGATCTAGTGATCCAGGAATCTATTGATCTAGTGATCCCGTGATCCAGTGATCCAGTCAAAATACCCCTCAATATTCAGCCCTTCACCAGTGAACCGTCCCAGTCGCTCCTGCCAATGGTAAAACTCCCCGTTTTTGTAAAAGTACTCCCGCATCAGGGCTGCAGTTTCAGGATTGAAAATATAGTCGTTGCCCAGCCTCTTCCTGAGCTCATTGTGAATCTGCCACTGGATCACTTCAGCAAAGAGGTAGTTGTGGTTGTAGATCGGATACGAAACGTACATGGAGTTGGCAATCTCGTGTGGCCGTGAAGAGGGCTTGTCGACCAGCAGAATTCGTTTCAGGAGTTGTGTGCGAAGAGAGTCAACATCCAGGTTCGGATTGTTGAATATCTCCAACTCAAGCCAAACGTTATACAACCAGAATCGGATGTTGACCGGAGAGTATTTCTTATAAGCGGCGCTCTTGGCTGCAATTTCATCATCGGTCAGATCGGTGTATTTTTTCATCCATTCCGGTGTATGCAGGATGCCGGCCGACCATTCAGCCAACCCCTCAGCCATGATAGGACTGGTGCCACCTGCCACCCATTCATACCCCTTGAGCACCGGAGAAGGGATCTCCGTATAAACACACGCCAATCCATGTCCCACTTCGTGAAAGATCGTAGACAACCCAACGCCGGGATTCACCACAAGTTTAAAATTATCAGGGATCCGAACAGCAATTCCCTGCCCACCCATCGGTGGCGGCAATATCATCTCCCGATGCAGGATGGGCAACTCCTCATACTTCATCCCCAATCCGTTCAGTGTGGAAGAGAGAATCTCCTGACGCTTCTCTTTCGGGGGCTCCGGAGGACCACACTGGAAATAATTAAAGTAGATCCGGAATATATCCTGGATGCCAACCTCATCGATGTCATTCTCCTCTTTCATCTCTTCAACCATCTCCCGATAGGGCACAATGGTAAGGGTGTCGATCACATCCAGCCAGTATTGAAGCGCTTCGGGCTGAATTCCGTTGACCATCAGCACCAGCTCGATATAACCGGGGAAACCCAATGCCTCAGCCCACCCCTTCCGCTTTGAAAGTAGCTCGACAGCCATCTCTTCCAGCTTTTTAGATGTAGGTTTTCCCTTCACTGTATCCGACGCAACAAGCCATCTCTCCAACTCCGACTGGAGGTTTTTAATCTCCGGAACATTGTTTACCATGGATGCCGCCAGGATGTTATGCCATTGGATCAACCTTCTGAACAATAAGGTATCTTTGATTTCCGCCTGTTTCGGCATCCAGTGGCGAAAAACAAATTCAATGCTGTCCTTCTCCACAAATGTCACTCCCTTCAGCTCTTCAAGTTTGCTATAATCACCTAAAACACCCGAGTAGTAATCGTAATAGGCATCGCCAAGTGCTACCGAATAATCCTCAAAAAGAACATCCTGGCGATCCAGGAACCGGCCAACCTGATTGATATCTTCATACCATGCGGCTTCCTGAGACTGAAGACCCGATAAAAATCCGACAAGAATTACTATAACCAAAAAAGATCTTTTCATAACATGTAAGAGATTAGGATTCAACTCCTACAAATATGCGGATAAAATCGGGAAAGGGAAAATAAATTCTTACAGCTTCTGCCTGAACATATGCTTGTTATCTCCCTCCCCGGGGATGTCGTAGAGGTAGAATAGAAAATTGTTGTGCACCTTAACTTTTTGAGGGTACATGTGGGGTGTGCTTGCAATACGTCTGAGGTTGCCGTTGTTCAGGTCGATCCGGTAGAGGGTCATCCTCCCGTTCTTCAGAAAGGAGGTATAGGCCTTTTGTTCGATCTTGTCGATATAGATCTCTGTTGTCCACCGCCCGTCGCGGGTCTCCTGAACCTGCATCTTGAGTTTGGAGGTAAATTCACCGCCAAGGGTGTAAAGTTCGAGGGTATAATCGGCCGTGTTGAACACACACAGCATATCGTCGATTTTGTGAAGTGTGGAGGTGTTGGGTTTATAGAGGATCTTTTTTACCCAGACGTACTCCTGAAATGCTTCGCGGCCATCCGGGATGCCCGACATCATCATCAGGGAATTGTCGTCGGGATTGCGCCGGAGCATCTTCAACTTCTCTTCATCGTTGGCATTGGTCAGGTGTTGTCGCTCACTTGTCAGGCGGTTGATTGTATAAAACTCAACCCCCAGCTGGTTTCTGCTTACCTTCCGGAAAAAGAGCAGATCCCCGGCCGATGCAACACAATCGGAGAGGGTCCTTCTGAAACGTTCAATCTCGGAGGCATAAATCAGACGAAGGATCGTATAATCCTTGAATACCTGATAGGCGGAGTCGTGACTCAAAACATGAATATGGCCAAGACAGTCATGAAACAACTCATTCGGACGGAACTGAAGGGAACCCGAGCTGGAGGCAGTATCTCCCGATATCGAGAGGCAAAGCACCTCCGATTCAGCACGACGGAACCGGTAAATCAGCATGTATACCTGATTGCTGTCTACAGTGTAGTCGAGGACCGAATACTGGGTATCTTTAAAGAAGAGCTCCGGCTCATTCTCTGCCTTGATCTCCACCTCTTTCAGCATCTGGGCCTGCAGCTTCAGCATCACGGTGATAGAGGCAGAGGTGTTGTCAAGCCATATGCGTTGGGGTTCATAGCCCAGGTGACTCACTGTCATATAAACCGGAATGGTGTCAATGAAAAACGAGAACTCTCCTTTGCTGTTTGTGGAACTTCCCAGACCGGACCCGGTAAAGGTGATATTGGCAGAGGCTATAGGATACTTCGTCTCCCGGTCGATCACTTTTCCATAGAAATACCTGTTCTGTTTTTGTGCAAACGTGGTAGCACAAAAAAGAGTGAGCATGAAAATGGCGGCAATCACTTTCGGCGCGAAAAAATCAATTTTACCCATCGAACAATCAGAAAAATTGGAAACAAAAGGATGATTCCAAGAAAAAGCCATCTCAGGAATATCAGGCAATCAAATGGGAGTGGAATGAAGGAGGCCTCCTCAGGTGCCTCTTGCGTTTCTTTCATCGACTGAAGCCATTCCGACTCAACCGTGGCAAGCGGGAGCTGAAAAACACGTTTGAAATTCTTTTTGGGCGACGAAGTCCAATGCATCATGGCTTCATATTCCTGCAGTTTTTCCTTCCCAAAACGACTCTCCAGATACCTGGTAAAGAGGCAAACCTGACCGTATCCTTTGGATGCCATTTTTCCATCTTCCATGTCTGCCATAGTCTGCCACGACCAGGGACGATTCAGCGATGTAACGGATACCATAGCGGGCCAGCTCCTGAGGTTCTCCCCTAACTTGTCGGCCGCCACCGAATACTCCTGCAGCATGGTAGCACACCCCTCCTCAAACCATTTCGGATAGAAAAACACCGAAGGAAGATACCCGAATTTGCGGGTGATGTAAAGTTGGTACATCTCATGGATCATCACGGAATAGGACGTCATTCCTTCCTCTATCCGCGATTCGTTCAATACCATCCGTCCCATCACGGCAGATCCCATCTCTTTGTTCCATGTAAGATGAACATATTGACGGGGTGAGTCACAGAGAAAGATGGTAACGCCTTTTTTAAATCCGTCGCCCGACTTTTCACCCCAGAAATGCTCGATCGAATCCTGCGTGACAGAGGCCAGCCAGAGCACGTCAAGCGCCTTCTCTATCCGGTCTCCGTAGAAGTAAACGGTATTTTTATTATCGGATACACTGGTGTATGAAATCAACAACGAGGGGAACAGAAGTCGGCCGGGACCTGCAAAAAAGAAATAGATCAACACCCAGATGAAGAGGATAACAACAACCCGGAGAGTCCATGGATTGGGCCTCTTCCGGGTTGTTTGTTCCTTGATTTTATTTTCAGTATCTGTCATAATCGGATCAAACAGGCGTAAAAATAAACTCTTTCTGCTACGGAAGCAAAAGATATCGATGATCTTTTACAATCCATCGATAAGCAGAAATGTTATTTCTCCAGCTTGACCAGATTTTCAAAGAGTTTTTTCTCTTTCTCAATCTTATCGGCATTGCCATAAACACAGTAGGCCTGCTGATCCACAATGTCCTGCATCATCTTGGCAAAGCCCCGGATGTCGGCAGCCGTTGTGGAAAGAATGGCATCGCGGTCTTGCTGGAGTTCCTCCTGCGAAATTTTGGAGAGGTAATGGTTGACAGCACGCTCTCCTTTTTGGGAAGGGGTCAGCGGATTATCCAACCCGGCGATCGTACCGATGATATAGCGGGTCATGGTATTGTCGTCGGCTACAAAGTTGGCTACGTAACCCGGAACTCCGGCATAATTATCCAGCGTCTCTTTCAGGTTGGGATCGCGGTATGAATTGAATGTAGTCATACCGTATGGAGTGATCATACACCAACCTCCGTAGGCCCCACCCATCACGCGGATTTTAGTTTGCAGGTAATCCGTTGAGAGAACCTGGTTGAGAACGCGCATCTTACCGTCCCATGAATAGCCAAGATCGTTGAAATCGGCACCCTCCACAACGTATTGTACCTTCGACGGGGTAAGCAACCCTTCATTCTTCTTCACAGGATCCAATTTCCACTCGGTCATGGAAACCGATTCATCAGGTAATGTTGCAACAAAACCTTTCAGTCCCTCGGTGAAAATAGGCATCTGAGATTGGTCGCAAGTGGTGGTGACCAGCAGGTTTTGCCTGTTGAAGAGCATGGTTGCCACGTTGGCAAGTGTTTCACAAACAAGCTGTGGATTCTCGTCATACTTTTTGGCCAGGTCAGAAACAAACCAGTAGTAATCAAGTCCTCCTGTCAGCTCCCTGAACATACCGCGGTTGGTCACATACGAAGCCTGGCGGCGGGAAGCGTAGGTATATCCGTTGCGCTTCACATCGGCATCCAACTGCGCCTGGTGTTTGACGATCACCGTCTTCAACCGTTCCGTATCACAAAAGAGCGTCTTGTTCAGGATCTCTCCGGTCAGATCAAACATCTTCTCCACTTTATCACCCATTGCTTTGGAGGCGACTTCAAATTTGGGGATCAGGTTGTTGTCATCCTGATTTTCAAGATATATCGGCAGTGAAACATTGAACATCCCGGTGTTGATATTGAGCGACTTGTTCAGGTCGCCATAGGTGTAATTTTCCGTGTTCAGCAGGCTCAGCACGTTGGACAGCAGGGAAGCATAAGGGATCATATCCTGAGGAAGAACCCGGAGATCAAACATCAGGTTCATGTAAACCACATTGTTGGTGAACTGATCGCAATGCAACACCGGAACTCCGTCAACTTCAGTTTCGGCAACATCAAACCACTCGGCTTTGGGATTAATATCGGAGATGTCGAGTAACGGAATGGAAGCCAGCGCTTCGGGTGTATCCTCCCGTTCCTGATAGGCGAACAACTCATTCGTTTCAGCAATCAGCTGCTCTTTCTGCTCCTTGGTAAGCGTTTCTTTGTATGCTTCAAGCTCTTGTGTTACCTCGGCCATGTTCTCTTTTTCCATTCCCGGCTTCGGTTCGAGAGTCAACTCAAGCGAATGTGGGTTGTTGAGGAAATAGGAGGTGATCAGCTTCTCCAGGTAATTCTCCCGGATGCCTTTTTTCAGGGCAGCCAGCGGTTTCTCCCACTCAAGGGTCAGGAACGGGTCATTGGCGAAAAACCAGCCTGAAAGTGCCTGGAATCCGTAGGTCAGTCCTTTTTGTGCGTTGTCTCCTTCGCGCAGCTGGAACTCCATCCTGTTCAGCACTCCTTCAACCTCTTCCCTGTCAACGCCCTCTTCAGCCACCTTTTGAAGGGTGTTCTGTATCACATCCATAAACTTTTCTCTGTCAGCCGGATTGGCGTTCGTAACGATGATCTGAACGACATTCTGGTTGTAACTGTCGATCGAAGCCGATACATCCTGTCCGATCCCGGCTTCCTGCAGTGCCAGTCGAATCGGTGCCGACTCCTGGTTGACCAGTACCTCGGTCAGAATATCGAGTCCCCAGGTAAGCTCCTGGTCGACGTTGTGTCCGGCCACAAAGCTATAGGTCAGGTAAGTCTGATCTTCGGTGTTGGCACCGTCGAGAACAGGATAATAGGCTGTTACCTCTTTCATGGAGGCGAACGGAGCCTGGTCTTCGATGGTCACCGGATCTGTACCCTTGTCGTACTTCGAGAGGTAAGCTGAGTCGATGAATGCCAGTTCCTTGTCCATATCGGCATCACCGTAGACCAGGATATAACTGTTTTCTGGGTGGTAGTATTTTTTGTGGTAGTTGAGGAAGGCTTCATAGGTCAGGGAAGGAATCGCAGGCGGGTATCCTCCCGACTCCAGCCCGTAAGCGTTATCCGGGAAAAGATTCTTATAGATCTCATAATTCAGGACGCGCGTAGGGCTTGAGAAGGATCCTTTCATTTCGTTGTAAACCACACCTTTAAATACAACAGGTTCACCCTCATCAGTCAGTTCGTAATGCCATCCCTCCTGTTTCAGGATGCGGGGATCGTCGTAAATCAGTGGATTGAAAACGGCATCCAGGTAGACATGCATCAGGTTGAAATAGTCTTTGTCGTTCATACTTGCCACCGGATACATCGTCATATCCTTGCCTGTAAACGCGTTGATAAACGTGTTCAGGGATCCTTTCGACAACACGTCGAACGGGCTCTTCACAGGGAAATTCTTCGAACCGTTCAGTACAGAGTGCTCCATGATGTGTGGCGTTCCGGCGTCGGAATCGGGGAAGGTTTTGAAAGCGATCCCGAAGGTCTTGTTCGGGTCGTCGGAAGCGATCTTCAGCAGATGAGCTCCACTTTTTTCATGTTGGTAGAGGTAGCAGTCGGCATTCAGCTCCTTTACAAAGCGTTTTTCAACGAGTTTAAATCCGTGCATGTCGTGATTTTTACATCCAGAAAGGATAAGAGCCGACAAAATTACACAAACAAACAGAGAAACAGTCGACACTGACCATTTCAGAGATCGGGCAAAATTCTTCATGATGAGAAAGGGGTTTATTGATTTGGGGTTCAAATTACGAGGATTCCCCGAAACCGGAAAGGAAATTCGATAACAGCCCCCATTTTATCGATTTTCGTCGAAAGGAAGGGGTTGTATGATGTGAATAGCGTGAAAATATCCAGTTATCGGGTCATCCAGCATCATTGCATTGCGAGGAACTGAAACTGCAAACTGCAACTGTGAGCGAAGTGAAGCAGGTAACGAAGCAGACAGCAACGCGGCAACAGAATCAAAAGTGCCAATTGCCAACTGCCAACTGTTGACTGGTATCCTGATCCTTTGAGATTCATTACCACATTTTGAATCCATAATTTGTAAATTAAATTTTATCGGTGTATCTTTGCACTCCATTTTTGAAAACTATTCTTTAAGAAAATTACCATGGCAAGGATTTGTGAACTTACGGGCAAGACATACATGAAGGGGAATAAGGTCTCTCACTCCAACAAGAAGACCAAACGGGTATTCCATCCCAACCTGCAGACAAAGAAGTTCTACATCCCTGAAGAAGACGCTTTCATTACACTGAAAGTCTCCACCGAAGGCATCCGGAACATCAATAAAAAAGGGATTTCCGCTTGCCTGAAAGAGGCCCGCGAAAAAGGGCATCTGGCGAAATAAGTGCTCTGTAACTGCGAGTCCGGTCAGGACATCCAGGCACAAACAGTATACGCAAGGGCATCCGGATCGGATGCCCTTGCTTTTTACCGGATACCGCTTTGGATAACCGATTTAAACTGACAACATCGAAATAAAACAAGCGCAATTTCGTTGATAAACCAGCACATTCTTTTAATTTTGTCCGAATGAATCACCGCCTTCATTTTCTGATCGTTACTATCGTATTTATGGCAGGTTGGATCAGGGGCGGAGCACAGGAGATTGGCGATACTGCCGGTCAGGTCAGGCAGCAAGCTCAGCTTGATCCGTATCAATGGGCGAACGACTGGCAACTGGTACAGTTTACAGGCATCACCGTTACGGCCGACAGCCTCTCTTCCGTTCCCTTCACAAAAATTTTAATTAAGACAAGTCACGAGGGCACGACCACCGATGCCATGGGGTACTTCTCTTTTGTTGCCCATATCGGGGATACCGTTCTCTTCAATGCCATAGGGTACAAACCCACTTCGTTTATCATCCCCGACACGATTTTGCATCAACGCTATTCATTGATCCAGCTGATGACTGCCGATACGCTCACCCTCACACCTGCCATCATCTTTCCCTGGCCCACCTACGAAGAGTTTAAGCAGGCATTTATCAACCTCGACATTCCGGATGATGATCTGGAGCGTGCCAGGAGAAACCTGTCACCTGCGAAAATCATGATGATGGCCGATCAGCTTCCGATGGATGCCCGGATGAACTACAACAACTATATTGAGAATCAAACCAGCAAGCTCTACTATTTCGGCCAGCAGCAGCCCTTCTCCATCTTCAACCCGTTTGCCTGGGCCCAGTTCATCAAGGCCTGGAAAGACGGGAAGTTCAAACGAAAAACCTACGAGGAGTAGATTCGATGATCTGCAGAAAAGTCACCATCACCGTTGTCCTCATGCTCTCCTTCATCTGGAGTGCTGTTGCCCAGGTGGCCACGGTTAACGGCTATGCGGCCAATGAAGAGGGCGACCCGATAGAGTATGTTAACCTGGCTGTGAAAGGAACTACTACCGGCACCACGACGAATAAAAAGGGATTTTTCTCGCTGGAAGTTCCTGCCGGCAAAGAGGTGGTGATCCTCTTCTCGTTTATCGGATATGAACGCGATTCCCTCGTTGTGAACCTCTCTGACGGCGAAAAACATACGACCGACATCACCCTGAAAGAGACATCCACGGAACTGAGCACCATTGAAGTGAAAGACGAACAACTGAGAACAAGCACCTTTAACCGGATTGATCCAAAAACCATCTCGTTTATCCCTTCCATCAATGCCAGCGTTGAGGATATCATCAAAACCCTCCCCGGGGTCTCCTCACGCGATGAATTAAGCTCACAATACTCGGTAAGAGGCGGGAACTACGACGAAAACCTGGTCTTTGTCAACGACATTGAAGTGTACCGACCCTTCCTCATCCGGTCGGGCCAGCAGGAAGGGATGAGTTTCCTCAACCCCGCCCTGGTCTCCGGGATCCTGTTTTCTGCCGGAGGGTTTGATGCGAAATACGGAGACAAGCTTTCTTCGGTGCTGGATATTCGTTACAAAAAGCCACAAACGTTTGCCGGCACCTTCGATGTAAGCCTGATGGGTGCCAATGCCCACCTGGAGGGAACGTTCGCAAAAAAACGGTTCTCCTACCTCCTGGGCGCGAGGTACAAAACCAACACCTATTTCCTGAAAGGGCTGGATACCAAGGGGAATTACAAACCCCGCTATTTCGACATCCAGGGGATGCTCTATTACGATGTGTCGGAGAAGGTGGAGATCTCACTGCTGGGGTACTATTCCAACAACAGCTTCAAGCTGATCCCCGAAACCAGGGAGACCAGTTTCGGAACCCTCGATGAAGCCTATAAGATCAAGATCTATTTTGACGGGCACGAAGTGGACCGATACCGCAACTGGCTGACCGGCCTCACCCTTACCTACAGGCCTGCAGACAAGATGAGGCTGCGGTTTATTTCCAGCGTCTACCAGACCAACGAGAGTGAAACCTACGACATCTCCGGCGAATACTGGATCGGTAAGCTGGAGACTTTCCAGGGATCTTCTGAATATGGTGAAGTGACAGAAGTTCTGGGAGTAGGAGCCTACCTTGACCATGCCAGAAACTACCTCAACGGAACGGTGTTTAACCTGGAACACAGAGGGTCCCTGGAAAAGAATATCAACCAGATCGATTGGGGAATCCGATATCAATACTCCTATTTCGAGAACCGGATGAGCGAATGGGAGTTGCAGGACTCTGCCGGCTATACCCTCCCCCGCCCGATCGACTCCATCGGCTTCCCGACCCCGGATCACGATCCGTTTGTTCTGAAGAATGTGATCCGAACTACCCAAAACCTCAGCACCAGCCTGATCTCGGCCTTTGCTCAGGACACATGGACCTTCAAGCTGAACCAGACCGATATTGCCCTGACAGCAGGAGTTCGTGCGATCTACTACAGTTACAACAACCAGGTGAATGTCAACCCGCGGATCAACCTTGCCTTCAAACCACACTGGAAGACAGAAACAACGTTCAGAATTTCATCGGGATATTACTCTCAACCTCCCACATTCAGGGAGATGACCGACCTGCAGGGAAATATTATCAACAACCTGAAAGCGCAGACCTCCATTCAGGTATTGGCCGGCAGTGATCTCTATTTCAGGGCATGGGGCCGGCCGTTCAAGTTTGTGGCCGAAGCCTATTACAAATATGTCAAGAACCTCATCCCCTACGAGATCGACAACCTCAACATCCGTTACTACGGCACCAACGATGCACATGGGTATGCCACAGGGATCGATTTCAGGATCAACGGGGAGTTTGTGAAAGGAGCCGAATCATGGGCCAGTCTTTCATTTATGAAGACCGAAGAGTTTTTTGAGGGTGCCTGGATCCCGCGGCCTACCGACCAGCGTGTGAACCTGAGCATCTTTTTCCAGGACTACATCCCGAAATTCCCCACCTGGAAAGTGGCGATCACCCTGTTCTACGGAACCGGGTTGCCGGTTGGCCCGCCAGACTCACCGAGGTCATCACACACCCTTCGCATCCCTGCTTATAAGCGTGTAGATATCGGCATCTCGAAACAACTTATTGGCGAAAGAACCCGCTACAAAAATCCGAAGAATGTACTGAGGGCGTTTAAATCGATGTGGGTATCGCTGGAGATCTTCAACCTCCTGCAGCTCAGCAACACGATCTCTTACCTCTGGATCACGGACATCACCAACCGCCAGTATGCCATCCCGAATTACATGACTCCGAGGACGTTTAATTTGAAACTTCTCGCATCTTTCTGACCCCTACCCCCAAACCCCCTGAAGGGGGCTTGCTCCCGCTTAGCGGGATATCCCGAAGGAAGTAAGTCCCCTTTAGGGGATTTAGGGGTTAATGCGTTGCCTTATACCTGTCTCCTGTATTCTGCATCATCAGCCGCTCCCACTCTTTGCCGTAGCCGGGTTGTGACGGGCCGGGAGGGATTCCTTTGCCGTTACCGTTGTCAAGCAATTTGCGGCCATCCGCTTTTTTAACGTTGCCGTCCATGTACTTCATAAAAAGGTAGTGAAAGAAGTCCATCCAATCAGCGACCAGCTGGTCGCCGGTTGTTACGGAAAACCGGGTGATATAGGCACGTGCATCGGCGGGTGATTTTTTGTACAACGCAACGGCCTTTGCATCCACCTCGGTTACTTCAGCTATGAATTTCGACTCCAGTTCCTGCTGGTAAGCCTCCACTTCGGGGTGGATCAGATCGTAGCGGGTATATCCCCAGTTGGTGACCAGGTTGAAGGTCCAGAAAGCGGATTTGTCGTCCCACTTAATCATCGAGCCGTTGCCCCAGGTATAGCTGTAGGGGATCTCTGTCATGCCGCAATACATGGGAGCATACACGCATCCGTCAGTGTCGTCGACGCCAAACCAGAAGATACCGCCGACAGGATCGGGCAGCCAGCTTCGCGATTGCGCTACAAAGCTGTAACCGGTTTGCTGGGTGGCGATCGAACGCTCGTTGCAGTATCCATTGCTGTCGATGGTATAGGTCATCGGGCGCCAGCGGTACGGGAGGTGAAACGGTCCGGCACCGATGCCATCATCGAACTGAAGCGGCGTTCCTTCGAAGTGGTCACGCATGCCAAACATGACATCTTCCAGGGATACTTTTTCATCCGGCTTCACCCACAGTGGCATCCTGTTGGAAGCAAATCCATTGGGATTCGGGTTTCCGTCGGGGAAATGATCGAGGTGTTCCACTTGTCCACAAGCATATTCGGTAATTCCTGCATCATTCCTGATGCCTGCATTGAACCTGCGAAAGAAGGTCCATACCCGGGCGTCGCAGAAACGGGCGCCGCCAAAATCGACCGGGTTGTACACATCCGAAAAGCTGAAAGCGGCATCGCTGCCTGAATAAAAACCGTGCTCTTTGGCAAAGCTGATCACGTCGGGAGAATGAAAGCAGGTCTGGGTTTTGTCGTTCCACCTGTTCTCCTTCATGAAAGGAAAAGTTGTGATCCGGGCCTGGTTGGCATGCCCGCAGATATAGCCGTCGGGAATCTGAAGGGCTACCCAAACAGCTCCCTTCTCAAATTCGCCTTTCCCGATGATTTCGAGGATCCAGGCTTCATTGGCGTCGGAAACGGAAATGGACTCCCCGGATGTCGAATAGCCGTATTCGGCTACCAGTTCGGCTATCACGCGAATCGCTTCCCGGGCGGTTTTGCTCCGCTGCAGGGCGATTTTCATCAGTGAGCCGTAGTCGAGAAAGGCGTCCGGCTGGGAACTAAGCTCTTTCAATCCTCCCCAGGTGGTCTCCCCAAGAGCAACCTGGTACTCATTCATCAACCCAATTACGGAGTAGGTATGGGACACTTCCGGGATCTGACCGGTGACCTTGCCGTTCTCGTAATGCACAATGTCGAGCATCGCCCCTTTCGGGTGATCGGCAGCAGGGTAAAAAGCCAGAGCGCCATAGCGTACGTGCGAGTCGGCAGCATAGGTGATCATCACCGAGCCGTCCTTGCTGGCCCCTTTGGTGACGATGAGGTTGGTGCAGGGGTAGGAGGATTTTGAGGCCATAAGCCCGAAAATCATAAACAGAATTGCAAAAAATTTATTTTTCATCATTAATAATTTTATCGTACAGACGGGGCATGCCCCGTCTGTACGTTCGTGTTTTGTATTTCGTATTTTGTGTTTCGTTGGGCATGCCCCGTCTGTACGTTCGTGTTTTGTATTTCGTATTTTGTGTTTCGTTGGGCATGCCCCGTCTGTACGTTCGTGTTTAGTGATTTAGGGGTCTCATCCATTCCGGAATGGATTTGACCGGGGGCCGTTTCCCATAAAAAAGATTGTCGAGATGAAAAGCAGCCCGGGCAAAGAGTTTTGACCGGGAGATTCCGATCCGTACCATCCTGTGAAAAAAGGTATCGGGATGGGAGAAAGGGCAGACAGCCATACAGCGGGCACAGTCGGTACCTGCTTTGCACCAGAAGGTAAAGCATCTTTCGCCGTTGATCTTCCATCCTGCAGTGGCAGGATCCCTGCTATAAGGCGTTTCAGGAATCGCATGGGCCGGACAGTTCTCTGCACATTTCCGGCAAATCTCACAGAAAAAGAGCGGATTGTCATTGGTTTGCACGGGGTCAACGGGAAATGGAAATGTGGTGGTCACCACGCTGATCCTGCAGCGGGGTCCAACCTTTCGCGACAGCAGCACCCCCATGCGGCCAATCTCTCCCAAACCGGCATCACGGGCAACGGGAGGGCAAATCACTTCGTAGTTGGAATCAATATGTGCTTTGGCTTCCCAACCAAAAGAGCGTAACAAGGATGCTACCTGCACGGCAATCACTCCCGCGTTCAGGTATTGCCTGTACGACTCCATGATTACCGGAGCCTGGGGGGCGGCGAGTGTAAACTCGCGATCCATCTCCACTACAAAGGCAATGGCATAAGTGTGGGTGGTCTCCACGGGGTCGCCATAGTAATGATGCCGCCCCCTAACGGTGTACAGATGTTCGGGCTTCAGCAGGCAAAAACCTGTATCTATGGCATGCATCTTTGCAGCCCAGCGGCGGATATACTCCTGCAAGAAGTTGGGATCTGTCTCTTTTCGGTTGGGTGCCACATCACCGTCTATTTCAAACCTGAGTGCATCGATCGCCGGCTGCATCGCTGCAGCAGAGGCAAAGGCCAGCGGGTTGAAATAGGCTGACTGCTCAGAAAGGAGTCCCGGAAGTTTTTTCCACAGGTTATCTCTCTCCTTCCTGTCGGGGTGTGCCTGATAATAGGCTTCTTCCCTCCCTGGAGACATGAAATACCTTGAAAAGATGGTATCGCGCTCATCAACGCGGCTGGTTCGGTTTCGTGGAAATCGATGGGGATCCAACCTCGTCTATTCTAGTTCTTTCAGCGATTTACGGATAATCTCTACCGCTTCAAGGATTTGTGCTTCGTTGATCACCAATGGAGGTGCAAACCGGATGATATGATTATGAGTCGGCTTCGCCAGAAGGCCATTCTCTTTCATCTGCAGACAAACATCCCAGGCTGTTTTGCCATTGTGAGGCTTGATTATGATGGCGTTCAGCAATCCTTTGCCTCGAACGAGTTCGATGAACGGTGAGTCGATTTTCCTGCACTCTTCCCGGAATATCTTGCCCATGGCTTCGGCATTTTCTGCCAGCTTCTCATCCTTCACCACCTGCAGGGCGGTTACTGCTACTTTGCAGGCAATGGGATTTCCACCAAAAGTTGATCCATGCTCACCCGGGTGGATCGTTAGCATGATCTCATCATCGGCCAGTACTGCTGAAACCGGATAGACTCCTCCCGACATAGCTTTGCCCAGGATCAGGACATCGGGCTTGAACCCTTCCCAGTCGCAGGCAAGCAATTTGCCGGTACGTGCAATCCCTGTCTGAACTTCATCAGCAATGAAGAGAACGTTCTTCGACTTACAAAGGCCATATGCTTTTTTCAGGTATCCTTCATCGGGGACATACACACCAGCTTCTCCCTGAATGGGTTCTACGAGAAAGCCTGCCACATTGGGATCCTCAAGAGCCTTTTCCAGGGCGCCAAGGTCATTGTAAGGGATCGTGATAAATCCGGGTGTAAACGGGCCAAAATCCTTCCGTGCATCGGGATCTGTCGACATCGACACAACAGTGATCGTCCGACCATGGAAGTTGTTCTCGCAACAGATGATCTTCGCCTGGTTTTCCGGAACACCTTTCACCTTGTAAGCCCATTTGCGGGTAAGCTTGAGGGCGGTTTCATCACCTTCGGCGCCGGTATTCATTGGAAGAACACGGTCGTAGCCAAAATATTCGGTTACAAACTTCTCATACGAACCCAATACATCGTTGTAGAAAGCGCGTGAGGTGAGCTCCAGGGTTTGAGCCTGTTCAATCAGGGCGTTGACGATGCGTGGATGGCAATGGCCCTGGTTAACAGCAGAGTAAGCAGAAAGAAAATCGAAATACTGTTTCCCTTCCACATCCCACATATAGATGCCTTTGCCTTTGGCCAGTACGACAGGAAGCGGGTGATAGTTGTGAGCTCCGTACTTGTCTTCGAGCTCCATAGCCATCTTTGAACTTGTTATTTTAGTCATGATAGTGCATCGTTAAGTAAGTTTATTTTGTGATAATAAATGAACCGGTATTCAGGCTTTTTGAACCATCTGTAATTCTATAATAATACATGCCGCTCTTCAGAGAGCTCACATTCAGCGTTTCAGATGCAGTGGTCAGATTGAACTGTGTGATCTTCTTTCCCTGGCTGTTATACACTTCAAACAATCCATTTTTGATCTGTTCGCTCATCGTGACCGTCATTTTTTCTGAAGCCGGGTTGGGAGCCAGAGAAACATTCACATCGGGCATCAGCAGCATGTCAATTCCTGAGATGTTTGTCAGTGTCACATCATCGAAAAAAGCCTGACTTCCAACCTGTCCGACAGAACCCATCATGTTATTGGCGTTGTATCCTGCACAGGAGAGGAGCAACAGGGTGATGGAGTCGGGCATCGCAGTGTTATCCCAATAATCAATGGCTTCGTCAAATTTGGTCCAGGTATCGACTGTCCCGTGAAATACCAGTCTTTTGTAAGCAATGGTGTCGCGTTTCATGGTTGAACTGTTCCATTTGGAGAGCAGGACGATTGCACCGGTTGAATCCCCGTTCAGTGGAAATGCCATGTATTGACCCTGAAACCTCTCAGGCTTGGTGGACCACGTGTATTTAGTTCCCAATATCGCATTGGCGGTAGCCCAGTTGATCTTAAGTGTACCTATCACTCCGGGAATCAGGACAAAAAGGAGGTCGATTTTGCGTGTCACCAGCCGGGCCGATTTGCTTCCCGAATAAGCAGTATCTGAGGGATAGGCAGTTACGCCGGGAGGTGTTGGGATAGTATCCAGCTGATTGAGGGTGTGAAAGAATCCGCCATCCGGCTCATAGAAGCCGTGGGTGCTGTTGAATGTCCACGACTCGAAATTACCATTGGGGAGGGTGGATTGGCTCATTCCTGGAATAACGAAAACGAGCAATGCGAAAAGTGTAAAAAGTTTTTTCATATGATTTGTTTTTATTTGGGTTAATACATGGTTAAATCGTCATTACAACCTGCAATGACGTGGTTCGCGGCCCTTCGATGGTGATGGGCCGAAGTGAATATTCAGTGTTGAGAAGGTTGTTCACAAGCACCGAGAATTTGAAATCACGGACGAGCACGCTTACATGCAGGTCGAGGATAAAATTCCCGTTGTGATGGTCTTCGCGGTATTTGATAATACCCGAATGCATGGCACTGGGTTTGTCCAGCTGATAGAGGAAAACATCGATATTTTTCATATACCCGTAATATTTTCCTGTAACGCCAGCTGAATACTTCTTTTTAAAGGTAAACTGCAGATCGGCTTTGCCAAGATGCTGAATTCTGTATTTTAGCACATATCCGCTGGTATCGGATGATGTGTTGACATAGGTATATTTTCGCACATTTCCTGTCCCCTGTTCGGTATGTTCATAGTAGACCTGGTTGGGATCAAGGGCAATGGGGACCGAATAGGTGTATCCAAGCAGGAGGGAGAGATCCAGATTTCGGGCTATCTTGCCGTCGCCGGCCAGCGTACAGTCTATTCCATATATCCGTGCAGGTCCCGTGTTAAGAAACTTGAACCCGAGGCTTTTCGTGACAGGTCCATTTCCCCATACGCCAAAATTGAACTCGACATAATTGTTGTAGTTTTCTACGAAACCTGCCACGTCGGCCATCCCCACAAACTTCCCGATCTTGAACATCTGTTTGACTCCCAGCTCATAGGAAATGCTTGTCTCGGAGGCAAGGCCGGGATTGGGATAGAAACCGAATCCACCCGAATTGGTTGTGATGTAACGCTCTCCGATACTTGGAGCACGGTAACCCTGGCCAACAGATCCCCGGATATAGGTAGCCTTGCTTGCCTGAATATTAAATCCAGTCCTGAAAATTGGCTTATTCTCATAAAAATCGGCGATCTGGTAATACTCCCAGCGACCTCCAACAAGGATGGTGATCCGGTCGTAAAAGCGCTTTTCAAACTGCATGTAAATCGCGAGGTTCTCCGATTCAAACGAACCAAACTCGGTAGCTGTTGTGGTACCGTCGGCAGCGAGGATGCCTGAAAAGACCTGCCCGTATGATTGTGAGTAGGTGTTCATCAATCCGGTTACCAGAACCATGCCCCCGATCTTTTTGAAGGTCTTGGTATACTGATACTCGCTGTACAGTGTCAGGTACCGGTTCGACTGGTTGTTGTTTGCCTGGGTATTCCCGTAATAGATCCGGTTCTTAAAGCTGTGGCTGTTGCCGTTGTCGTTAAAATATTTGATATAGGGATCGGCATAGAAGCTGAATTCCTTGAAATGCGACAGTGCTCCGGGATAAGACCGGTAGATGCCTGTGTCGGCGTTGTACCAGAAATAGGCCTGTGCATTGTCGCTGTACATCAGGCTTCCGTTCAGTCCGTATGTCAACCCTTCCACCTTTTTATTGCGGACACGCGTGTTGAAGTATATCTTTGCGCGGTGTTCAAACTCTCCCTTGTTAAATACCGAATCGGGCAGGACCTCGGGGGTGCCGCCAATATATCCCTGATCGGAGTAATAGTTAGCGCCGATTCCCAGGTCGAAATTATCAAACTTCTGAAGGTGAGAGATGGAGATTCCATAAATCAGTGGATTCAGTCCAGTCCATGGCGTAGCATAGCTTTGTGAAGGAGTGCTGTAGATCCCCATGAAGGTATTCAGCTTGGTAATCGGCTTGTCTTTGGGATAGGCTGTCCGGATGTTGATGGCGCCAGTAATGGCAGATGATCCGTAGACGACAGATGCCGCGCCTTTCACCACTTCGATCTGCTCCACATCATCCACGGGGAGGAAGCCCCAGCTGGGGCGGCCGGCGTCACCTCGCAGGATTGGCATCTCATCAACCATTACCATCACCCGGCTACCCAAACCGGAGCTGAAACCGCTGCCGGCCCGGATCTGGGGCTCGTTGTCAACGATGGTAATCCCAGGCATTTTATCGATTGCCTTGTCGATGCTAGAAGGGTTGGAAGCATGGATGGCGTGGGCTTTCAACACCTCGATAGAGGCGATGGACTCTTCAATTTTCTGTTCGTATTTTGACCCTGAAATCACTACGGTCTGCAACTCCTGGGTTCCCGGTGATAAGACGAAATCCACCACGATCTCTTTCTGTCCGTTCACTACAACCTCTCTTTCCTGACGCTCGTAGCCAATGCATGTTACGACCAGTGTATGATCTCCTTTCGGCACTTCAATGCGGTAATGACCATTGCTGTCGCTATATGTGCCTGTGGAAGATCCTTTTATGCCAATGTTAACAAAAGGCATCAATTCCGACGTATTCTCATCCGTTACCTTCCCTTTGACGATGACATTCTGGGCGGAAAGATTTAAAGGAACGAAATACCCCGTAATGGCAAAGAGTATGAAGGGTATAAGTTTTCTCATAGAGATGATTTAGCAACAAAATTATCAATTTCTTTGATACACTGTGTTAAAGAAAGTTAATAGAGCGGTCCCTCCCTGGGAGCCAATGGTTTATATCGGACAGAAGGTGATGTGATGTTAGGCCCCAATCCTAACGACGGCCATTTGGCATCTACCGTTTGAATGGTCTTGTCATCCATCACGATTACATTGGGCCACTGCCGTTTGAAACCATCCATTTCGAGACTTTTTCGGGTGGCATCAATGAAAAGCGGGTTCAGTTTCTCCCCATTTCTTTCAAGGAAGAAGCAGTCGCGCAGGGGGTCAATGTTGTTGGCTCCCAGCCATACCACCGTTGAAAGATCGAACGGGTCAACCTGCTCATCTACGAAAACAACAAATTTAATCCCTTCCGGAAGCCCTTCCTCCATCAGATTTTCGGCAACCAGCCTGGCATGCTTCTGCAGGTTCTTTTTGAAGGAGATGATCAGGATGGAGATGCCAGTGTGGAGAAGGGAGGCGTTGACAGATACGATTTCAGGGATACGGGATATGAGATTTGGGATACGAGATACGGGATACGGGATACGGGATACGGGATACGGGATAGGGGATACGAGATTTGGGATACGCGATATGGGATCAGTGATCTGATTTCTCGGATCTCGGATCTCGGATCCCGTATCTTTTCGTGTAGCATCGATACCGATCTTGCTTCCCGAAGCGTAGTTGGTACTCGAATGGTCGAGGATATCGAGCGGACCGCGGCTGAAGAGAATGTTGGTCAACGGGTCGACATTGTCCGATATCGCTTTGGCTACTTCCCTGTAACTGGTCAGCTCCACTTCGGGATCGGTAACGACAAGGATCTTGTTGAACATCATCTGGCCGGCTCCCCACAGGGCGCTCATCACCTTTTCGGCCTGCCCGGGATAGCTCTTCTCGATGCTTGCCAGAACGATGTTGTGAAACACTCCTTCAACGGGCATATGCATGTCTGATAGTTCAGGCACTACACTCATTTTTAGCGGCTTGACAAAGATCCGCTCTGTCGCTTTACCAATCGCGCCATCTTCCTGGGGAGGAATCCCGACAATGGTGGCAGGGTAAACAGCTCCTTTGCGGTGAGTGATGCAGGTGACATGGAATTTCGGGAAGAAGTCGGCCAGCGAGTAAAAACCGGTATGGTCGCCAAAGGGGCCTTCGAGGATCAGCTCTTCGGCAGGATCCACAAAGCCTTCGATTACAAAGTCGGCATCGGCCGGCACCTCCAGATCGTTGGTCAGGCATTTGACCAATTCTACTTTCTTCTTTCTCAGAAAACCAGCCAGGAGGTATTCGTCGAGGTTTTCCGGCAGCGGAGCCGTTGCCACATAGGTGTATACAGGATCGCCGCCCAGGGTCACCGTTACCGGCATCCGGATTCCAAGTTTCTTGTACTTCAGGTAGTGGTTTGCCGAACCTTTGTGCAGGTGCCAGTGCATTCCTGTGAGGTCGGGACCGAAGACTTGCATGCGGTACATGCCCAGATTACGGACATTACCCCTCCCCCTACCCCTCCCCTGAAGGGGAGGGGGGAAAGCCCCCTTTAGGGGGTTTGGGGGCGTTCCCGGATCTATAG
>JACZJJ010000120.1 GCA_014860625.1 Bacteroidales bacterium
ACAGCGAACAGCGAACAGCGAAATCTTTATGTTATGTTATTAATAAACTTCTATTTATCTGTTTTTTCGTTACTTACGAATTTTCATTAACATCTATAGATGATTTTTGTTATGTATTTTCTGTTTGGTTAACAGATCAGGCATTTAAAATATCATGTTGTATCTATCTGTATTTCAAGGTTATAGATAACCGCAGAATTTTTAAGTTTTATTTTCCTGGTTACTTCCATATTTTTGTTAAGGTCTCCAATCTATCGGTATGAAGCAAATCTGCAAACTGACATTCGCCGAGCCAATTATATCAACCGAAATCATCCATGGGATGCACTTTTGCTTCCCCTGTACCTGCATGATTGAACATGTTGACGAAACGAACGGGGATTTGATTACCAACCTTGAAATTAGGTCGAAACGAATCGATATTGAAATTGATGAGACCTTAATGAACAAATGGGGGTTTATAAAATGGCAGTTTGGAAACCACTATTATTACAGTGATCTTTTTTCCATTCTCTTTCATTTCACAAAAAAATACCTGCTCGGAAATTTTACAAATCATGAGATTCCCGAACAGCTCACGATTAAATTCAACGAAGCTGATTTCACCGAGCCCATTAACCTCCGTGTGGCAACACAAGAACATCCTCAAGGGGCAACCCTGAAAATCATCTTTCAAGAACAACAACAGGAGTTAACATCCCAATGAAACCTTTGCAATGATGGAAACAACAACAATTTCAACAATTGAAGTGGACTTGAACCACAACACCATCAACAACGTGCCACCCCAAAAGGCCATCTATGCCCTTTTTGAAAAATCATTTAACGACCCCAACCAGCTCAAATGCCGGTTTGTAGGGGCTGCCTCCGACCTGAAAGAGGCTGTTATGACACATTTTTCTCCGATGGAGCCGAATATCGGTCTTCGCTACTTCATGATCTCCCGGAAAGAGAAATACCTCACCTACCAGCTCCTCAACGGGATGGAGGATACTGAAATAGCGATGGAAATCCAGCATTGGATCAGAACATTCAAACCCGATTGTTGAGGGTAAATTCTGCCACGTGCAAAAAAGTGACTTACCCCGACGACGGCTCACACAACCTGTGGGTGGCTGGAGAGCCCCTGCAAGGGTATGGATCCCTGTTCCACACCATCAGCGATGGCTTCCTCTGGGAGCGACAAGGGACCCCCACTGCGGGCAATTGCCTGTGTACCGGATTTTGGGGAATGAGGAATGAGAAGAACAGGTAAGGGCGGGTTCCAAACCCGCCCCTCAACAAAAAAACCCGAAACAAGCGAACAGCGATCAGCGAATAGCGAATAGGGATTAGGGATTAGGGACTTCATGACCCCATCACCCCATGACTTAAAAAAAACTTGCTTTTTCAGAATTGTTCTGAGTAAATTTGCTACTCGGGAAAACGCAAAGTATGAACGAAGCAGGTTGGTGGGCGCTGTATTCCAAGCCCAGGCACGAGAAAAAGCTGGCGGATCTGCTAAACGAGCGGGGCATTGAGGCCTATACGCCGGTGCGGAAGGTGCTCAAGCAATGGAGCGACCGGAAGAAGTGGGTGGAAGAACCCCTCATCCGCTCCTATACGTTTGTGCGGGCCGAAGAGCAATACTATTTCGACGCGCTCAACACACACGGGGCAGTGCGCTATGTGTGGTTCAGCGGCAAAGCGGCAACCATCCCCAACAGGCAGATCAACATCCTGAAAGCGATCGTGGGAAGCGACCTGGAGGTGGATACCATCACCACTTCCCTGAAGCCGGGTTCCATGGTAAAGGTGATGGCCGGACCGCTTATCGGCACCGTCGGTGAACTGGTCTCCATCGCCGGAAACAAAAAGGTGATCATCCGGATTGATCATCTGGAAACAGTGCTGTCGGTAACGATCTCACCGCTTCTCCTCGAGAAACTTCCCGATCCCACACCTGATGAGAAGAGAGAGAGGGAGGAGAGGTATAAGAGGTTTTGGTAGCGCGTTTGCAATTAAGAATTAAGAATTATGAATTATGAATTAAAGTGTTGATTTAGTGGTTTTTTGGATCGATCCAATTATTTTTAAAAGTTCTTCGCAATCTCTCAGCATCGAGTCTGCTTCTTTTTCCGATAAAATACCCGAGTCTCTTAACAACCTTAACCACAGTTTGCTCTCACGAGCTTCTTTGTACGATATGGACACTTTTGCCAAAAAATCTTTTCGGGATATTCCTCCCATAGCTTCCTCCAGATTTGCAACTATCGAGGTTCCGGCTTTTAGAATCTGACCTGCCAGAATAAACTCTCTCTTTATAACAAGATACTGGTAAAGTCTAATAATCCGCAAAGCAAAACGATACGCTTTCTCAAGAATTATATTCTCTTTTTTCATGTTTTTTTTTCTTCATTAATCCGAAAAAACATCAAAAGGTTATACCTTCGAAAAAAAATAATTCTTAATTCGTAATTCCTAATTCCTAATTGGTACCATGCTGGATATCTACATAGTGATCCTCGTCGTCCTCTTCATGCTGGTAGCGCTGTACCAGGAGTGGAGTACGCCTTCGCTGATCTTTCTGCTGGCGATCGTGATCTTCTATTTCTCGGGGATCATCACCATCGGCGATATCCTGCACGGCCTCTCCAACGAGAGCATCATCCTGATCTTCCTGCTGATCATCGTCAGCGAGGTGATCAAACGAACTGCGGTGATCGGCTTCGTACTCAACCGGCTGCTGCGCCCAAATCTCTCCTACAGGCAGTTCATGACGCGGATGACCACCGGGGTCGCCTTCTTCTCCGGCTGGATCAACAACACGCCGCTGGTGGCTTTCATGATGCCTTATGTCTACGACTGGGCCCGCAAAAAGGGGATAGCGCCCTCCAAAGTGCTCCTCCCGCTCTCGTACGCCGCCCTGATGGGAGGAACCATCACCCTCATCGGAACTTCTACCAACCTGGTGGTGAACGGTCTGGCGATTGAATCGGGACTGAAATCCCTGCACCTGTTCGACTTCATCTATGTGGGGATTCCTGTAACAGTTCTCGGAACCCTCTACCTCATCTTCATCGGATCGAAATGGCTTCCCGACAGGGAGAATGCACTGAGTCAGTTCGACGAGCACAGCCGCGAATACCTCATCGAAACCATCGTTCCGCCGATGTCGGGCTTCACGGGGAAAACCATCGAGGAGGCCGGACTGCGAAACCTCAACGACCTGTTTCTGGTCCAGATCCTGAGAAACAAAGAGATCATCGCACCGGTCACACCCAAGGAGGTGCTGCACAAGAACGACTGCCTCTTCTTTGCCGGAAACACCGACCGCATCATCGAGCTGGTGCAGGGAACGAAAGACCTGATCCTCCCCTATGGCACCAAGATGATCAATCAGCCGCAGAACCATATTGTGGAGGCGGTGATCCCCGACAGCTCCAAGCTGCACAACCAAACGGCCAAAGAGTATAAATTCAGTGTGCACTTTGATGCCGCTATCATCGGCATCCAGCGGAACAGTGAAAAACTGCGCGGCAAACTTGGGGAGGTGAAGCTAAAGGCAGGCGACCTGCTGTTACTCGTCACCGGAAAAAACTTTCCTCCCGATGCCGAGCAGGACATCCAGGTGGTGACCCGCGTGAAGAAGATCGAACGGATGGAGGGGTGGAAGGTCACCGTCTTTTACGTCATCCTGCTGGCGGCATTCACCCTCTCGGCCGTGAAGATCCTCCCGCTCTTTATCGGGCTCCTCTGCGTGATTGGCTTCATCGCCGTAACCGATATGATCAAGCTCACCGACATCCGCCGCACCCTCGACTTCAACCTCTTCTTCCTGCTGGTGCTGGCCCTGGCGCTGGGGAAAGCCATCACCAACTCGGGACTGGCCAGCTATATGGCCGACTACATCATCAATTTTTCGGGCGACAGCACCCTGCTGGTGATGATCAGCCTCTACCTGATCACCAACATCATCTCGATGTTTGTCACCAATGCCGCTGCCGTGGCCGTCACCTTCCCCATTGCCCTGGCAGCCGCCACCGAGATGGGCGTCGATAACTTCAAGCCCTTTATCCTTGTGATCGCCTACGCCGCCTCTGCCGAGTTCATGACCCCCTTCGGCTACCAAACCAACCTGATGGTCTACGGTCCCGGGGGATACAAATTCAAAGACTACATCCGCGTAGGATTCCCGCTGTCGCTGTTGTATATGGTGGCGACCATTGTGATATTGAAGCTGGTGTTTGGATATTGATGCCAGATGCCGGATGCCGGATGCCGGATGCCGGATGCCGGATAATGATTTGCCGGCGGCAATTGATATCCCGTACAGCCGCAATTTATTGCGGCTCAAAGCCAGAGCAACAAGGAACAAAAAACAAGCAACAAGCAACAAGAAATACGAAATACGAAACCGACAACCGACAACTGACAACCTGAAACCTGGAATTTTGGATTTGGAATTTGGAATTTGGAATTTATTTTGTGCTCCACATATGGATACAATACTGGAACGAAAAGGGATGTTCCAGGAGGTGGTGGACAAGACGATCTCCATGCCTTCTTTACTAACGCTGTCTGCCATGAAGGCATTCGCACTGGGACGGCGTGCGAAATGGAAAGACTATGTCGACCTTTATTTTATACTCAAGGATCATTACAACATTGGGGAAATCTCTCGGGAAGGGATGGCCCTTTTCACCGGACAATTTTCCGAAAAACTATTTCGTGAACAGCTGGCTTTTCATAAGGACATCGACTACTCCGAACCGATCGAGTACCTGGGAACCCCCATTCCCGAAAACGAGATCAGGGAGTTTTTGGTGGAGAAAGCGATAGACCTGTTCAATGAAAATCAGTGATCGCGGGAGGTGCGATGCGAGATACGCGATATGCGATACGCGATAGGCGATGCGGGATATGAGATACCGGATGCCGGATGTTGAAAAATCAATTGCCGTTGCTTTAAGCAACGGTTACCGGTGTGACATAGATGATGGGTTTTAACCCAAAAATGTTGGGCTGAAGCCCACAAAATATATGAGCCTCATCACCTCATCACCCCAATTTTCTTCGTATATTTGCCTCTTTACGCAACCCATGAAAGAAGTTAAAGAGATCTCAGTTGCCGAACTTACTGAAATGGCCGCCTCCATGTATGGAAATCTGGTCAAAGCCGTGGTTGATCTGCACCGCGACCTTTTGGTGGTGGATGCAGAATTGCATGTGGATCAGGAGCAGTATCTGCTTGAATCGGGTTCAGAACAAAAAGATTTGTGGGGAATCAATCTCTATCCCGAAAAATTCGGTTCGGATGAATTTGTTGAATTTGATTCCATGATCAACATACGCCCCCGGCAGCACAACATGTCGAGAGGAGTAGAAGACACAGAGATCCAACAACAAATCATCGCCCTGGTAAAGCGAAAAGTCCACCAGTAATTGTCCCTATGAATCAAACACCATTACCTCCTTATTCGATAAACCGTGAGCGATGGGAACGGTTAACCATCCTTGAACAAATGGGGAATATCGGCAGCGAAGTGGGAAGAACATTGAAGTTGAAACAGCGGAATGAAGATTTTGAACCCGCACTGATCCGTGCGCTTGATCTGTTTGATGCTACAGTTGAATTGCTTATTCAAAAAAAATCGCACAGAGTAAAAGAGGTTCTGCGTTCCAAAGATCAATTTCTGCAAGCGGTCTATATTGCATCCGATCCATCGATCGAGTCTTATTTCATGCAATTTGCGATCGCCGCCAGAAATCAGCGGTGAAGAGCGATGCGGGATGCGCGTTGCCAGATAAAATTCACTACCCTCAATAAAAGCCTTCATCTGCCGATTTTTCATTATTTGTACTTATATTTGTACCATTAAATGTACAGAAAGGCGTAATCAACATGTTAACAACAACAATTTCTGATTTTAGAAAAGATATCAAACGATATCTTGATCGTGTTACAGAAAACTTCGAAACCTTAATTATTAACCGGGGTAAAGACAACGGAGTTGTAATAATATCTCTTGATGAGTACAACTCATTAACGGCAACCCAGCATGAAATGTCATCTAAGGTTAATGAACAACGATTGGATTCTGCCATTGAAAAATTTGCAAAGGGTCAATCATTTCAAAAAGGACTAATTGAGGCATGAAATATGTTTTCGTCGATGAGTCCTGGGAGGATTACCTTTATTGGCAAAAAACCAATAAAAAAATCCTGGAGAAAATCAATGATCTTTTGAAAGACATTGCTCGAAACCCCTTCAATGGATTAGGGAAACCCGAACCATTAAAATATAAATACAAGGGATACTGGTCCCGGCGAATAGATAGTGAACATCGATTGATTTATCGTGTGAAAGACGATGAAATACATATCGCTAAATGCCGTTTCCATTATGATTGAATGCAGGATAACCCCTAAATCCTGTATCTTTGTTATTCAAAAATGAATTATTCAATAGTGGATAACCGGAGAAACGTATCTTTTTGCGGATCCCGTGTTTCGGAGGTGGCTGCTGGAGGTGGGGCTTTAACCAGATGCCGGATGCCGGATAGAATGAGGAATGAGGAATGGGGAATTACGATTTACGAATAGCGAATAGCGAATAGCAAAAAGCAATGAATGAATATACATTAAATAACCTCAAAGAACTCGAAGCCGAGTCGATCCACATCATCCGTGAAGTGGCTTCGGAATTTGAAAATCCTGTTATGCTTTACTCCATCGGCAAAGACTCGTCGGTGATGGTGCGGCTGGCCGAGAAGGCCTTTTATCCCGGAAAGGTCCCTTTTCCGCTGATGCACATCGACTCCAAATGGAAGTTCCGCGAGATGGTGGAGTTCCGCGATGCCTACGCCAAAGAGAAGGGGTGGGACCTTATTGTGCATTACAACAAGAAGGGCTTTGAACAGGGAGTAGGGCCCTTCACCCACGGCAGCAAGGTGCACACCGATATCATGAAGACCCAGGCGCTGCTGGAAGGTCTCAGCAAGTACAAATTCGATGCCGCCTTTGGGGGAGCGCGCAGGGATGAAGAGAAATCCAGAGCCAAGGAGCGTGTCTTCTCCTTCCGCGACCGCTACCACCAGTGGGACCCCAAAAACCAGCGGCCCGAACTGTGGAACATCTACAACACCAGGGTGCACAAGGGCGAGTCGATCCGTGTTTTCCCCATCAGCAACTGGACCGAACTCGACGTGTGGCAGTACGTTCGGCTGGAGCAGATCCCCATCGTTCCTCTCTACTATGCCAAAGAGCGGGAGGTGGTTGACCTCGACGGCAACATCATTCTGGTTGATGACGTCCGGATGCCGGAGGAGATGCGCAAGAAGAGTTTCATGAAACAGGTGCGCTTCCGCACCCTCGGCTGCTACCCCCTCACCGGCGCCGTGGAATCCGATGCCGACACCATCGAAAAGATCGTGGAGGAGATGATGACAACGACCAAGTCGGAACGGACGACCCGGGTGATAGACTTTGACCAGGAGGCCTCCATGGAGCAGAAGAAGAGGGAGGGCTACTTTTAACCCCTAAATCCCCTAAAGGGGACTTACTTCGCGAAAAGCGAATGATCAATTGCCGTTGCTTTTATTTCCCTTTTTCCGTATATTTGCAGAAAAACAGAAACAAACAACCCGACTTGCAGTATGCTCTTTCAAGAATTTCGGCGGAATATGTTCACTCTGGGTTGTTTCACCTCCAACCAGGTTTATTCCCTGCAACCAGGGTTCGATAAGAATAACCTGGGACGATGGGTCAGGCAAGGATACCTGGTGAAGCTGCGAAACGGGTATTACAGCTTTCCTGAATACCTGAACGACCGGGACTTTGCATTTTTCCTGGCAAACCGCATCTACCGGCCCTCGTATATCAGTCTGCATACGGCTCTCGCCTTCTACGGACTGATCCCCGAATCGGTTATCCAGATTACCAGTGTGTCTACGCTGAAAACAGTGACCTTTGAGAACAGGTTTGGAACCTATACCTATCAAACGCTTCAGCCCAAACTGATGTTCGGCTACGATACCAGGGCTCTTCCGGGAAACCGTACCCTCCTTTTCGCAACTCCCGAAAAAGCGTTGCTTGACTTATTGTACCTCTATCCTTTTTACAACTCAAAACAGGGGATGGAAGCGCTGCGATTGGATCCTGAAAGTTTACATGAAGGATTGAATGTGGATTTGTTCAAAACCTACGCAGCCCAGGCTGGCAGCAAAGCGCTTGAAACCCGGTGTATGCTGTTTCTTAAAACCTACGGATTATGATGGAATTGGAGCAAATTAAAGGGTATTTTCCTCCTCTGGTTCGCGACAATCCTGCGTATCAGAAATATATGCTGAAGGAGTACCTGCAACTCCTGATCCTCGATTTCCTGGCCACCACCTCCTATATCCGGAAAATCGTTTTTATCGGGGGGACTAGCCTCCGCCTGATAAAAGGGATCGACCGGTTTTCGGAAGATCTGGATTTTGATTGCAAGGGATTGTCGCAGGAAGAATTTCTTCGGATGACAGAGGAAGTACTGGTGTTCCTGCAACGTTTCGGAATGCATGTAGAAGCCCGGGAAAAGCCCAGCGATACGTTGACGGCATTCAGGCGGAGTTTATATTTCCCGGAACTGTTGTACAAACTGGGTCTTTCGGGTCACAAAGATGAAAAGTTCCTGATAAAACTGGAAAGCCAGGATCAACAGGTTCCCTATAAGCCAACGATGATCAACATCAAAGGATGTGGGTTTTATTTTCCGTTTCCGTACCCGGGAGATGAGATCCTCTGTGCGATGAAAATTTCTGCTTTACTTTCCCGGCAAAAAGGACGCGATTTCTACGATACGATGTTTTTGCTCGGACAAACAAATCCTGACTGGACATTTCTTTCAGCCCGTTGCGGCTTAAACAATCTGACAGAGCTGAAAGGTGCAGTAACAGAAATGCTTACACATATAAATCTGCAACAAAAATCAAAAGATTTTGAGCATCTCCTGTTCCAACAACGGAACAACAAAAGGATACTGGCTTTTGATTCGTTTGTAGAGGGGTTAGAGGAATGAGGAACCGGGTAACCCCTAAATCCCCTAAAGGGGACTTACTTCGCGAAAAGCGAATGATCAATTGCCGTTGCTTTTAAGCAACGGTTACCGGGCTGACCAGAATATTCGGGCTTTAGCCCAAAAAATTTTGGGCTGAAGCCCACAAAATATATGAGCCCTATTACCCGTCCCTTAAAAGGGACGGCAATTGAAAAATCTGAAACCAGAAACTGACACAATGGACATTAAAGCATACCTTGACCAGGACCAGAAGAAAGACCTGCTTAGATTGTTAACTGCCGGCAGTGTGGATGATGGGAAGTCGACCCTGATTGGCCGGCTCCTGTTTGATTCGAAGAAGCTCTATGAGGATCAGCTTTCGGCGCTGGAGCGCGATAGCAAACGTGAGGGGCATGCTGGGGGTGAGATCGATTACGCCCTGTTGCTCGACGGGTTGAAAGCCGAGCGGGAGCAGGGGATCACGATTGATGTGGCTTACAGGTATTTCTCCACGGCCCGCCGCAAGTTCATCATTGCCGATACCCCCGGGCATGAGCAGTACACCCGCAACATGATCACGGGTGGCAGCACCGCCAACCTGGCTATTCTTTTGGTTGATGCCCGCAAGGGGGTGATCACCCAAACCCGTCGCCACTCCTACCTCGTCTCCCTGCTGGGGATCAAGCATGTGGTGGTGGCCGTGAACAAGATGGACCTGATGGACTGGAGCCAGGAGGTGTTTGATGCCATCTGCAAGGAGTACCACAAGTTTGTCACCCAGCTCGACATCCCCGACATCCAGTTTATCCCCTTAAGCGCGTTGAAGGGCGACAATGTGGTTGATCTCTCCGACAAGATGCCCTGGTACCATGGCAAGAGTCTGCTGGAATTCCTGGAGACCATCCACGTCACCTCCGACCGCAACTTCGAAGAGCTGCGCTATCCCGTGCAGTACGTGATACGGCCCGATTTGCAGCATCGGAGTTTTGCGGGACGGGTCGCATCGGGCATTATAAGAACTGGCGACGAGGTGATGATTTTGCCGTCGAAGAAGACGACGAAGGTAACGGGGATTATTCAGCCTTCCACCCCTAAATCCCCTGAAGGGGACTTACTCCACTACGTGGATACCCCTAAATCCCCTAAAGGGGACTTATTCCTCCCTTCGGGAGGATTTAACTGCGAAGCAGAGCAAGTCCCCTTCAGGGGATTTAGGGGTAAGTCAGGGGATTTAGGGGTTGATTATGCGTTTCCTCCGCAATCGGTTTCCGTTACAATAGCTGACGAGGTTGATATCAGCAGAGGTGATATGCTCGTGCACCCAGGCAACATTCCCCGTATCGGACGGAGTTTTGAGGCGATGCTGGTGTGGATGGATGAGGAGCCGATGGATCCCTATACGCAGTTCTACATCAAGCAAACGACCAATACCACCAAAGCGCGGATTGAGACGATTCGATACAAAGTGGATGTGAATACCCTGGAGAAATCGGAGACCGATCATTTCAAGCTCAATGAGATTGGCCGGGTAGTGGTAACCACCGTGAAGCCCCTGTTTTTTGATTCATACAAAAAGAACAGGAATACGGGATCATTTGTACTGATAGATCCGGTTAGCCATAATACGGTGGCGGTAGGAATGATCCTCGATGCGATAGCATCTGTGAATTACGAATTAAGAATTAAGAATGACGAATTAAAAGGTTCTATTCACGATATTCACGCTATTCACGATATTCACGATATTCACGCCACTTCACGCATCGTCAACGGAGAGTCGTTAATCAATCCTGCAGAGAGAGCTAAGCGCTACAACCAAACCGGCGCTACCATCTGGATCACCGGGTTGCATGGTTCGGGGAAGAATGAAGTGGCTTATGGGTTGGAGAGAGAGTTGTTTGACAGAGGGAATGTGACCATTCTTTTAGATGGGAAATCGGTGCGGAGTGGGCTGTCGAGGGAGTTGGACTTCTCCCCTGCCGACCGGGCGGAGCATTTGCGGCGAGTGGCGCATATCTGCAAGCTGCTGAACGACCAGGGGATCATAGCTATTTGTTCCTTTGTCTCTCCTGACGAAAATATCCGGCATCAGGTATCCGGCATCATTGGTCCGGAGCGGTTTCACGTGGTCTACCTGAAATCGGATCTGGATTTTGCACGGAGCAACGACAAGTACGGGTTATATGCGCTGGCGGATGAAGGCAAGGTGGAGCACCTGCCGGGAGTGGATTTTGAGTATGAGGAGCCTGCAGCTCCTTCTATCACGTTGATTGCTTCTGATACTGATGACAAAGTTGAGCCGATAGTGAGGTACCTGGAGGAGAGGAAGATTATCTTTTAACCCCTAAATCCCCTAAAGGGGACTTACGCTGCTTCGCAGATAAATCAGGCCCGAAGGGCCTTCATCAGCGCCGCAGCCGCTCCATCATGCACTCTCTGCCTCTAGTGGAAAGCGTTGGAAAATTCGCAAAAGCTCTATCGTTTCAGACAAAAGACCGGTTTTCACAAATTGCTTTGTTTTTTCGTCTGTCAGCTCTCCAAGTCCATTCAACAATTTCCTGTGTTTTAGATTTTCCAGCGAAGAGATGCACGCCCCGAGATAGGATTCAAGTGATTTGCCGGTACGTTGTGGTATATATCTTTCAGGATTTGGACAAGGTAATATTTATGCCGGTTGATATCAATCATCGCCTATCCAGTTTAAAGCCCGCCGACGCAAGGCATGGGACTGATACAGTGGGATCAGTTGCCTGACCTTCGAGTTGTTGAGGGACTCAATCGTATCAAAATAAAAATCAGGTTGAAGGTAAAGCATGTCTAAAAAGGCTCGTTCAGGGGAAGAAATGTTGAGGTTGCTCTTGTCCCTGATTATTCCGCTGGTATTGACCAAAATTGTCGACTTTACAGC
Source organism: Bacteroidales bacterium (assembly GCA_014860625.1). Taxonomy (GTDB): domain Bacteria; phylum Bacteroidota; class Bacteroidia; order Bacteroidales; family FEN-979; genus QYOJ01. The sequence continues at coordinate 11,928 of JACZJJ010000120.1, forward strand.
CCGGTACCGAAGCTGTGTCCCGCCGATGGTAATTTGTCGGCTCAAATAGCTCACCAGGGTAATTTCGGAGGAAAACTGAAAGATGAGTCCCTGGCTGGCAAGGACCCATTCCAGCGACAAATAGGAGGGTGTATATAATATGCAAGCCAGTTCACCGATTTTAAAAGGTTTCTTCGTATAGATCCCTTTTCGGGGGTTTCCGATTTCGCCCTTTTTCACATAATAATTAAGCTGTTTATTTAGTGATGCCAACCTTGTTTCTCCTGTAAGCATGGCTATATCTGATAACCGGAAAACCGTCCGGCTATCCCGGAACAGGGTGGGCAGTAGGGGTAATTTGGTGTTTTGTGAACTGTTCATCTGAATTTTTCGTATATTCAGTTCACAAAGTTAAAATTTTTTCGTATTTTATTCTTTCTTTTTGTCATGATCTTGTTCATTTCTTTTGTCTTGATATCAACTTTCTTTTGGCTTGTCTTGTTCTTTCTTTTTCCATTGATAAAAAAGAAAGAACCAAAGAAAAAATCTAGGCTTAGCCGGTCCATCAGGGCTGAAAGCCCTCAATCAGCCGCGTAGCGGCTTCATGAATTGCTGTGGCGTTTTATTAATAAAACATGTACCTTTGTATTGGACAACCTGAACGTACAGCCGCAATTCATTGCAGCTCAAACCTGAACCATGAAACTTGACACCACTCTTCTCTCCGATGAACTAAAACGTCAGTTTCCTGAAATACGGTTTGCATTTCTGTTTGGTTCATCGAAGGATGGCACGGTAAGGGAAGGAGGAGATATCGATCTGGCTGTTTGGCTGGAAAACCCCGCACAAAAGATTGAATTGATTCCCCGTATAATCGGTATGGTTGAGGCCATGGCGCCTGGAATCTCCTGTGATTTAGCCTTGTTGAACGATGCCGGAGAACAACTGGCTTTTGAAGCGCTGACAGGAAGGGAACTTTTTATTCGCGATGAAGCCATGGATGACTATGCAGCCTGGTATTCGCTTACCTGCAGAGAATACGAGGATACTCTCGCCTGGATGAAGAAACAATTGATTTACAGAGGTTATGAAGTACAATGGGATCATTGAATCATATCACCCCTCTTCGTTCAGCGGCAGAGAACATGCAAAAACTTCAGGAACCTGGCATTCTGTCGAGCCGTCCCGAATATGCAGATATGGTAAAATTCCGCAATTTCATCGTGCACCGTTATGAACGGATCGATATGGAGATCATTTACAGCATTCTGAGAAACAAACTCCCTCTCTTCCGGCATTTCATCACAGAAATCAGGGAAAGCTGAGGACAATTTGGAAAGAGGAATGAGGGAACTGGTAAGGGCGGGTTCCAAACCCGCCCATCGACAACTGTAACAAAATCCGAAACCCAAAATATTCCTTACTTTTGTTAATAAAATAATTCTTAATTCTTAATTCTTAATTCCTAATTCTTAATTCTTAATTGTGAACCACTCCCCCGAAATAAAAGCCTTCATCCGCCAGCACAGCGCTCTCTTCTGGTACACCCCGGAGGATAAGAAAGAGGAGATCAGTGAAGAGTTGCTGGTGGAGATGATTTTGAATTACGGAGATCTTGAAGCCATTCAAAAACTGATCGAGATCATGGGAATCAGGAAAGTTTCCAGCGTCTTTTTTAGCGCAGAAGGCAGAAAGAAATTCAATTACTTCCCCGAGATCTATCATTTCTTCACTCTCTTTTTCACCCGCTATGCATAACGAGATACTAAGCCCAAACCAGAAGGAACTTCTTCCACTTCTCAAGGTGTTTAAAAAAGAGTTTTACCTTGTTGGAGGAACTGCTGTCGCCTTGTATACCGGTCACCGGAGGTCGATTGATTTCGATCTGTTTAAATTTGCCCCAATCAAGCCGAAGAGCCTGGTTTCGAAGATTTCAGACTCGGGTTTTAGCTATGATGTAACTCGTCGTGTTACAGAGCAGCTAAATGTGACCATCCATAAAGCAAAGTTTACGTTTTACCAATATCCCTTCATGATAGATTCGCCAAACTCATTTGAAGGGGTTCTCAGGATGCCCACGTTGATTGACCTTGCTGCTATGAAGGCCTATGCACTGGGACGCCGATCCAAGTGGAAGGACTATGTGGATCTTTATGTTATCCTGAAAGACTATTATACGATTAAGCAAATCTCAAATCGCGCATCCACTATTTTTGATCAACTTTTTTCTGAGAAGCTTTTCCGCGCGCAACTGGCATTTTTTGCCGACATCGACTACTCCGAACCGATCGAGTACCTGGGAACCCCAATTCCTGAAAACGAGATCAGGGAGTTTTTGGTGGAGAAGGCGATAGACCTTTACAATTCAGAATGAGGATTTTCATCACTTTACACCCCATAACCCCAAAACATGAACAAAAAAGTATTATTTTTGTGGTTATAACCATATAAACTTACTTTCCTGATCCGGCGCGACCTCTATATTGACCAACTGGCTGCCTTGATTGACAAACCATTGATCAAAGTGATTACTGGCATCAGGCGGTGCGGAAAATCCGAACTGCTGAACATGCTTCGTGAGGAATTGATCAACAGAGGAGTTCGGGAAGAGCAGATCATCTACCTGAATTTTGAAAGCTTCGGGCTGGCCGATTTGTATACTGCCGAAAAGTTGTACCAATGGGTGAAAGTTAAGGTCTAACTCCCACCTCCTCTCTTCGGAGCTGGCAACTCTGCTGGCCGGAAGATATGTCGAAATTCAGGTTTATCCGCTATCGTTTCGGGAATACCTGCTGTTTCACCAAAACCCAAAACCAGCAACAAACAAGAAACAAGAAACAAGCAATAAGAAACAAGAAACGCGAAACCCGAAACCCGAACCGGAGCGAAGCGGAGCTCGGCGAAGCCAAACCCTTTACCGCTCCTTCGATCAGTTCCTTCGCCTTGGCGGATTTCCGGTTCTTCACACGGCAGAATATTCCCTCGAAACCGCTTATAAGATCGTTTACGACATATACTCTTCGGCAATCCTTCGCGATACGGTTCAGCGGCACAAGATACGGGATGTGGAACTTCTGGAATCGATCTCAACACCGTTTACAACTACCTGAATGCCCTGGAGAGCGCCTTTATCGTCTACCGGATTCCGCGTTACGATGTGAAAGGCAAGGAGATTCTGAAGACGCTTGAGAAGTATTTTGTGGGAGACCACTCCCTGCTTTATGCCGTGATGGGCTACCGCGACAGGTTTATTTCAGGTGTGCTGGAGAATATCGTGATGCTGGAACTGAAACGCAGGGGGTATAAGGTCTTTGTGGGAAAAATGGACGACCGGGAGGTGGATTTTATCGGCGAGCTGAAAGAACACCGGGTCTACATCCAGGTTGCTTACAGGATGGAGGGACAAACCACCATCGACCGTGAATTCACTCCTTTGCTCGACATCCGTGACCACCACCCCAAATATGTGGTTACCATGGACGAAACCTGGCAGGATAATATCCAGGGGGTACAGCACAAGCATATTGCTGATTTTTTGATGATGGAGGAATATTAAATGAGGAATGAGGAATCAATTAAGTGAAGTAAGAATGACGAATTAAAAGGTTCTATTCACGATATTCACGCTATTAACGATATTCACGCTATTCACGATATTCACGAGATTCACGCCACTTCACGCATCGTCAACGGCGAGTCTTTAATTAGCGCACCAGAGCGTGCTAAGCGCTACAACCAAACCGGCGCTACCATCTGGATTACCGGACTTCACGGTTCGGGAAAGAATGAGGTTGCTTATTCATTGGAGCGACAATTGTTTGACAGAGGGAATGTGACCGTTCTTTTAGATGGCAAATCGGTGCGGAGCGGGCTTTCCCGGGAGTTGGACTTCTCCCCTGCCGACAGGGCGGAGCACCTGCCGGGGATCGACAGTGAATATCAGGAGCCTGCGGCTCCAGCTATTGTGATTGAAGCTGCCGCTTCAGGGGATAAAACCGAACAGATTGTTCGGTTTTTGGAGGAGAAGAAGATTATGCTTTATTCTTTTTAATGCCGGGCAGGCCGAAATGTTCATTTCTTTTGTCTTGACACAAAAGAAACGAACCAAAGAAAAAGTCAAGGCTACCTTTATCCAATTACGAACCGGAGCGAAGCGGAGCTCGGCGGAGCCAATTACGAATGAGGAATTACGAATTATTTATCCCGTATCCCGCATCCCGTATCTCAAATCGCGGATCGCCTCATTCTCTCCTGCTCCTGGCGGCAATTTTTCAGAGGCCGAAGGTTTCTTTCTGCGAAAGAATGTATCGCATATCGTATATCGAAACAAGGCCAAATGCCTTTAATATGAATTGCCCCTCCTTTTATAAAAATAGAATGAATCTTCGTATCTTTGTATCAAAGAGGAGAATATGAAAAAGTTAAAATATATTGTTTATAAAGAAGGCAAGTGCTATGTATCTCAGTGCCTGAATGTTGATATTTCAAGTTTTGGGAATACGATCCAGGAAGCAATTGACAATCTTGTTGAAGCCCTTGAGCTCTATTTTGAAGATAAAGATGCTGTTGATAATATTATCTCTATCAAAGAAACTATGATGGGAGAAACTCTGATCCATGTCTAGGCTTTTTTCATCTCAAAAAATAATCGATATTCTTATCTCAAATGGCTTCAGGTTTGTTTCGCAAAAAGGAAGTCATGTAAAGTCAATTGTTCGGCAATCAGGTTTACGACCTGAAGATTTCAACCTGTAACATCAGCAGCTCTGCTGCTCCATCAGGCCGACAGGCCTCTATGGGGCATGCCTCGCCCCGTGAGAGGGCGCACAAAAGTCTCCCCTCCCCCATTAATGCTAGTTTGAAACCAATATGTTCCCAAGGGAGGGGCTGGGGG
>JACZJJ010000121.1 GCA_014860625.1 Bacteroidales bacterium
TATTTTTGCCATGCAATTTCATCATCCACCAACAAAATAAAATCAGATGAAAGTTCAACAAATTCTTCAACTCAGCACCCTCCTCGCGGTTTTCCTTGTTGCCTCTTCCTGTAAGAAAGAGACATCGAGCACGACTGGCTGGTCTTACAATGACCCCAAGAATGGCGGGTTTGAGGTGCAAGCTTACCAGGGACAGGAAACTGGTCCCGGACTGGTTTTCATTGAAGGAGGTACCTACACGATGGGCCAAACCCAGGATGATGTGATGTATGAGTGGAACAACCAGCCACGCCGTGTCACTGTTGCCAGCTTCTATATGGATGAGACAGAGGTGAGGAATCTCGACTACCTTGAATACCTCTACTGGCTCAACCGCGTATATGCCACCGACTACCCGGGCGTTTACCGCAAAGCACTCCCCGACACCCTCGTTTGGCGCGACAAACTGGCTTACAACGAGCCATTGGTTGAGTATTATTTCAGGCATCCGGCCTACCGCAACTACCCTGTAGTTGGAGTCACCTGGCTTCAGGCCAACGATTATACTGCCTGGAGAACAGACAGGGTCAACGAAATGCTGCTGATCAAAAAAGGCATCCTTGCCATGGATCCGGCTCAGAAAAACGATGTAAACTTCAACACGGAAGCCTATCTGGCCGGGCAATATGAAGGCCTTGTCGACAAACCGATGCCCGACCTCAATCCTACAGGAACCGGAACCCGGAGAGTGAAAATGGAAGACGGCATCATGTTACCGAAATATCGCCTCCCTACCGAAGCCGAATGGGAATATGCCGCACTCGGCCTCATTGGGAACACACTCTACGAACGGGTTGTTGAAAAGAAAAACTATCCCTGGAACGGAAACTATGTCCGTACCAGTGAATCAAGGTACTACGGAAGTTTCATGGACAACTTCAAACGGGGAACAGGCGACTACATGGGTGTTGCCGGAAACCTGAATGACGGTGCAGACATTCCTGCCCCTGCAGGGTCTTACTTCCCGAACGACTATGGGCTGTACAACATGGCAGGTAACGTAAGCGAGTGGGTACTTGATGTTTACAGACCACTCAACTCCTATTATGTATCAGGACTTCGTCCCTTCCGCGGAAACGTCTTTATGACTCCTGAAACGGATGAAGAGGGTTTCCTGGCTGAGAAAGACAGTTTGGGGCGCATGAAATACCGCCCGGTTTCTGCCGGTGAAGCCATGGGACGCAAGAATTACCGCAATGCCGATGTGATCAACTACCTGGATGGCGACTATGAGTCTCTCATCAATGAAGAGGACTGGACCAAAACTCCTGACTCTCTCTCAACCGACCTGATGTACCAGTATGGCGTAACATCGCTCATCACCGACAGAGCAAGGGTTTACAAGGGAGCCAGCTGGAAAGATCCCGCCTTCTACCTGAGTCCGAGCACACGCCGTTTCCTCGACGAAGCAGAAGCTTCTGACGCGATCGGTTTCCGCTGTGCCATGACACGTGTAGGCGGGGAATATCCACGGTAGGTTAAACCAACCAACAAAATTCTCTGTAGGGGCAATTCATGAATTGCCCCTACTTTTTTGGGTACTGGTTGCCAATTATTGTAATTTTACCTTTTCCATCCCTTCGACTATGGCTGACAATACCACCTCCGTTGAAAAACTCTATTCCCTCTATCAGCAATTTTCGGTCGTAACGACCGACAGCCGCAAGATACCACCCAAATCGATCTTCTTTGCGCTGAAAGGAGAGAATTTTGACGGGAACAGGTTTGCCGCTCAGGCGTTGGAAATGGGCGCAGCCTTTGCGGTAGTGGACGATCGCGGGATGGGTCCCAACGACCGGTATATCTTCGTGGCCAATGTGCTGCAGAGTTTGCAGGAACTCGCCAGGTACCACCGGCAACAACTGCGCATTCCGGTGATCGGCATCACGGGAAGCAATGGAAAGACCACCACAAAAGAGCTGGTCCATGCCGTGCTCTCCCAAAAATACCGCACGGTAGCAACCCAGGGCAATCTGAATAACCATATCGGGGTTCCTCTTACCCTTCTGACGCTCAGAGAGGATACTGAGATTGCCGTGATCGAAATGGGCGCCAATCATCCCGGAGAGATTGCTTTTCTCAGCGATCTCGCACTGCCGTCGCACGGACTGATTACCAACATTGGCAGAGCTCATCTGGAAGGATTTGGAGGATTTGATGGCGTGGTGAGAGCCAAGACTGAACTCTACACATTTTTGAGGAATCATTCTGGGCAGGCATTTCTCAATATTGATGACAGCCTTCTCTCTGAACATGCTTATGGACTTCATCATATCACCTATGGATTGAGTCCCGATGCAGGAACCTCAGGAACAATTGTTCCCGGCGAAAACCCGTCCGGACCAGGCAGCCTGGAAGTTGAAATCACATTTCCCCATGATCGGAAACAACTGCTACAAACTGCCCTTTTCGGCTCATACAATGCCCTCAATCTGCTGGCGGCAGCAGCGGTTGGGTTCCATTTTAAGGTTCCTGAAATGGAAATCGCCAGAGCCCTGGAAACCTACATGCCTTCCAATAACCGGTCACAGCTGAAAAAAACCTCACGAAACATGCTTATCCTTGATGCCTACAATGCGAATCCCACCAGCATGGCAGCTGCACTGGCGGATTTTGACAGGGTGTTCAAGACCGATAAAGTGGTCATCCTTGGCGACATGCTGGAACTCGGCGATGACGCGGTAGCGGAGCATCATGAAATTCTCAGGATGGTTGACACACTTCATCTCCAGCAGGTTTTTCTCGTTGGGCCTCTCTTTCGTGAAGTCAATTCAACGCCTGAATGGAGATCATTTGAAACCAGCGGAGAAGCTGCTGAATGGTTTAAGAAGAATACCCTCCGTGATGCCAATATCCTGCTGAAAGGATCACGGGGAATCCATTTGGAGGAGATCCTGCCGGAGCTGTGAGGCTGGATCACCGGATCACTGGATCACTGGATCACTGGATCACTGGATCACTGGATGACTGGATGACTGGATGACTGGATAAAACAATTTCCCTTAATGACCCTAATGACGAATTCCCAATGACCATTAACCCCAAAACCGTTTACCATGTTCTAGGCCTGATGTCAGGCACCTCACTCGACGGGCTTGATATTGCTTATTGTCGTTTCGAGCGTATTGGAGACCGATGGACCAACAAGATCCTTCAGGCAGAGACTATCCCATATTCCATTGAATGGCAAACCCGGCTCAGGAACCTTGACAACGGAACTGCCGCCGATCTTGCCAAAACAGACATTGATCTGGGGCATCTAATGGGTGCCACGACAAAGGATTTCATTCAAAGGCATCAGGTGACGGCCGATTTCATTGCGAGTCACGGGCAAACGATCTTCCATCAACCTCACTTGCGCTGGACCACCCAGATCGGCAAAGGATCTTCCATAGCTGCTGAAACAGGTTTGCCGGTAATTTGTGATTTCAGATCAACGGATGTGGCTTTCGGTGGACAGGGAGCCCCACTCGTTCCTATCGGAGACCGGCTGCTTTTTTCAGATTACCACTACTGCCTCAACCTGGGAGGATTTGCCAACATCTCTTATGAACGGGAAGGAAAACGCATGGCCTACGACATATGCCCCACCAATATGGTGCTGAATACCCTCACCGGACAACTGGGAAAAGCATTTGACGAAAACGGAGATCTTGCCCGTAGCGGCTCCCTCCTCCCCGATCTCCTGGAAACGTTAAACCAACTCCCCTTCTACCACCAACCCCCGCCAAAATCACTGGGAAAAGAGTGGGTCGACGCCCACATCCTCCCTCTGATCATGGATACGGGATACGGGATACGGGATACGGGATACGGGATGCGGGATATGGGATATGGGATACGGGATGCGGGATACGGGATACGGGATGCGGGATCTGAAATCGCGGATCTCGAATCGCGAATCGCGGATCTTCTTCATACATTCACCGAGCATATCGCCATGCAAATTGGAAAGAACACCGGAACAAATCGAGTAAACAAATTACTCATTACGGGTGGAGGAGCCTTAAACAACTTCCTGATGGAACGGATCCGTCATCATACAGCCCCCCAGGTCATCCTGCCCGATCTTCAGACCATCCACTTTAAGGAGGCATTGATCTTCGCCTTCCTGGGGCTTCTTCGCTGGCGGGGGGAGGTCAATTGTCTTTCATCAGTAACAGGGGCATCCAGGGATAACATCGGCGGAGCGATTTACCTGGGATGATCCCTCCTTTATTGTGTATTTGTTCAGAATATCAACCACAAAGGACTCAAAGGATTACACGAAGGCGCGCAAAGGAAAATTGTTACAAAATTTTAATAGCTTTGTATAACCTTTTACCTGTTTTCCCGATTATGAACGAAATTGCTTCAAAAGAGAACATTTTACTGGTAAAAAAAGATCTTTTTCTGGTGAAAGCTGACATGATCAAATGGATGTTCATCTTCTGGGCAGGTCAGGTCAGTGTGACGCTTGGTTTGATCCTGGTTGTTGTCAGATGAACTATCCCGAAACCCTTTCCTGGCTCTACAGCCAGCTCCCGATGTACCAGCGGATCGGGGCAGCCGCCTACAAAGACAACCTCGATAACACCATCGCCCTCTGCAACCTCCTGGGAAACCCCCAGAATTATTTCGACTCGATCCATGTAGCCGGTACCAACGGAAAAGGCAGTGTCTCCCACATACTTGCCTCCATATGTCAGGAACATGGCCTGAAGACCGGTCTCTATACATCTCCGCACTTAAAAGATTTCCGCGAACGGATCAGGGTGAACGGACAAATGATCCCAAAACGAAAAGTAAGCTCATTCGTAAAGAGGTACAAAGAGGAGTTCGGGAAAATCCAGCCCAGTTTTTTCGAAATGACCGTCGGACTGGCATTTGACCACTTCCGGGAAGAGGAGGTTGATATCGCAGTGGTTGAGGTTGGTATGGGAGGCCGGCTCGATTCCACCAACATCATCACTCCGTTGGTTTCGGTAATTACCAACATCAGCTTCGACCACACACAATTTCTTGGAGATACCCTGCAAAAGATCGCCATTGAGAAAGCCGGCATCATCAAACCGGGAATACCTGTAGTGATCGGCGAAACCCAGCCAGAGACTGAACCGGTGTTCAGGAAGAAGGCAGAAGAAGCGGGATCGGAAATTCGTTTTGCGGACCAAAATCAGTTGGCAGTTGGCAGTTGGCAGTTGGCATCCAGTCATCCAGTGATCCAGCTTCCCCTCGGCGGCCGCTACCAGGAAAAGAACCTGAAAACCGTCCTGGCTGTCATCGAAGCTCTCAATTCTCAATCTTCCGGCATCCGGCATCGCGCATCCGGCATCACGCATCCGGCAATCCTCCGTGGAATTGCAAATGTGATCAACAATACAGGGCTGAAGGGTCGCTGGCAGGTGATCGGCCAGCATCCCCTTACCATCTGCGACACCGGTCACAATGAAGCCGGCATCCGTGAACTGGTGGCACAGCTAAAGGAAACGCCTCACAAGCGACTCCATTTGGTTTTCGGGATGGTGAGCGACAAAGAGATTGGTCCTATTCTGGAATTACTTCCCAAGGATGCCGACTATTATTTCTGCAAGCCCGATATTCCAAGAGGCCTTGATGCCAGTGAGTTAAAGAAACAAGCGGAGGTGGCAGGATTGACGGGAAAATCCTTTACCTCGGTAAGGAGAGCGCTGAATGCTGCACGAAAAGAGGCCGATCCAGAAGATCTCATATTTATCGGGGGGAGTACTTTTGTCGTGGCGGACGCTTTAACCTAAGAGATGATTCGTGAGATGTAAGACGTGACTGGTCCGCTTTTACACTGGTCTACTGGATCGTTTGTCTAGACTTTCATGTCACACATGGAATATTTTTCCGTCACATGGAATTAGATTGTACTTTTAGCCGGTTAATTTCACTGAAGAAGCCGATGTTCAGATCCTCTGTTATCTTCTTAACCTTCTCTCTTCTGGCGAGCTTTTTCACGGTGGCCCAGGAGAGGCCTGATACATCTTTCACTTTTCCAATCAGACAGGCAGCACACCAACCGGGAGCAGGCCCATTAATATTGGTGGATGAGGCACATAACAACACGCACTCAATAAACGGGCGGTTCTTTGCTTTCAGCAAACTGCTCAGACAGGACGGCTATCGGGTTCTGCCGCTCATCACTCCAATCATTACACCTGAACTGTTGCGATCGTGCGGAATCCTTGTGATCGCAAACGCACTTGATTCGTCAAACCTGGGAAACTGGGTACTTCCTACGCCGTCGCCATTTATGAAAGAGGAGATTCAGATTATCAAGGAGTGGGTTAAAGAGGGAGGCAGCCTGCTTTTGATTGCGGACCATATGCCATTCGCAGGAGCAGCCTACAAACTTGGAAAAGTATTTGGATTTGAATTCATCAACGGCTTTGCTTTTTTTGCTTATGAATCGTGGCCCCCTATGGTGTTTTCGGCCGATTCCGGCTCTCTCCCACAAACACCGGTCTCAGCCGGAATTAGGGAGTATGAACAGGTTGACCGGGTTGCCACCTTTACCGGATCCGCCATCTATGTTCCTGACGTTGCCACACCTGTGTTGAGTTTCCTCGATGGGTTGACACTTCAGCCCGACACAGCCTGGATCTTCTACAACTGGACCCCATGGGAAAATCTGGGAAGATACCACCAGGGAGCTATCCGTACATGTGGAAAGGGGAAAGTAGCTGTTTTCGGGGAGACTGATATGTTCACCGCCATCCTTGCCAATGACTCCGTGGCTGTGGGATTTAACTCGCCATATGCCAGGCAGAATGCCCAATTTACACTCAACCTGATTCACTGGCTGGACGGAGTAGAAGAGTATCAGGGGGAAATAGTTGGCAGTGGGCAGTAGGCAGTGGGCAGGTTTGGTTTCGGGTTTCGGGTTTCGGGTTTCGGGTTTCGGCACCGACATGTTGAGGAGCGGGTTTGGAAC
>JACZJJ010000122.1 GCA_014860625.1 Bacteroidales bacterium
ATCATTGAGTTAAACAACAAGAATTATAAACCGTCCGGAATGACCGGAAACCAAAACAACAATTGAAATGGCAGACTTAAAAGCTTTTGCTGAACAGTTAGTTAACCTGACCGTTAAAGAGGTCAATGAATTGGCAGCAATACTGAAAGATGAATATGGTATCGAACCCGCAGCTGCTGCTGTAGCTTTTGCTGCACCTGCTGCTGCTGAAGCCGCTGAAGCTGAAGAGCAGAGTACATTCGACGTAATTCTGAAACACCCTGGACAAGCCAAACTGGCCGTCGTGAAACTGGTAAAAGAATTGACCAGTCTGGGTCTCAAAGAAGCGAAAGAACTCGTAGATGCTGCACCAAAGGCAATCAAGGAAGGTGTATCAAAAGATGAAGCACAGGCATTGATGAACCAATTGACGGAGGCAGGTGCAGAGGTTGAAATTAAGTAGACTATACTTTCTCATTCCTAAATAGTTATAGACTTTCCCAAAAAAGGGGGAAGTCTATAACTTGTTTATATTGAAAGTCAAATTAGTTTCTTAACCTGTTCCGTTTCGGCGGAACTCAAACCGAAAGACCTTGGCACTAAATAAAATTCAAAAAATCAGTTTCGCATCTGCCAAGATTCAGGCTGAATACCCCGATTTTCTTGATGTTCAGATACAATCCTTTAAGGATTTTTTCCAGTTAGAAACCAATCCTGAAAACCGGATCAATGAAGGTCTTTTCAAGGTTTTCGCGGAGAATTTTCCGATTTCTGATGCCCGGAACAACTTCGTCCTTGAATTTCAGGATTATTACATCGATCCTCCCAGGTATTCAATTGAGGAGTGTATCGAACGTGGCCTGACCTATAGCGTTCCGCTCAAGGCAAAGCTTAAGCTCTATTGTACAGACCCTGAGCACGAAGATTTTGAGACCATTATTCAGGACGTTTACCTGGGAATGATCCCGTACATGACACCGCGAGGAACCTTTGTTATCAATGGTGCCGAACGTGTGATTGTATCTCAGCTCCACCGTTCTCCCGGTGTATTTTTCAGTACCAGCTACCACGCCAATGGTGTTCAGCTCTATTCAGCCCGGATCATCCCTTTCAAAGGATCCTGGATCGAGTTCACCACCGATATCAACAATGTCATGTACGCTTACATTGACCGGAAGAAGAAATTGCCGGTTACGACATTGTTGCGCGCTATCGGTTATGAAACAGATAAAGACATCCTGGAGATATTCAACCTGGCTCATGAAATAAAAGTGAGTAAGACAACACTGAAAAAAGCGGTTGGATCAAAGCTTGCTGCCCGTGTTGTCAGAACCTGGATTGAAGACTTCGTGGATGAAGATACAGGTGAAGTGGTTTCCATTGAGCGTACCGAGGTACTCATTGAACGGGAAACCATTCTGGAAAATGACCATGTTGACATGATTGTGGATGCCGGAATTAAAACAATCCTTATCCATACAACCGACTCTCTTACTACCGACTATTCAATTATTTTCAATACACTCCAGAAAGACCCTGCAAACTCAGAAAAAGAGGCGGTCGAATTTATCTACAGGCAACTCAGAAACGCTGAGCCACCTGATGAAGAGACAGCCAGAGGGATCATTGAGAAACTCTTCTTCTCAGACAAGCGCTACGATCTGGGCGATGTGGGACGATACCGGATCAACCGGAAACTAAATATGAATACTCCGATGGAGACCAAGGTATTGACGAAAGAAGATATCATCTCCATCATCAAATACCTGATCGAGCTGGTGAACTCCAAAGCGGAGATCGACGATATCGACCACCTCAGCAACCGCCGTGTACGTACGGTCGGCGAGCAGCTTTACAACCAGTTTGGTGTAGGACTTTCAAGAATGGCCAGAACCATCCGCGAACGGATGAATGTTCGGGATAACGAAGTGTTTACGCCAACAGATCTGATCAATGCGAAGACTTTATCTTCCGTGATCAATACTTTTTTCGGCACCAACCAGCTATCGCAGTTCATGGACCAGACCAACCCGCTGGCAGAACTCACACACAAAAGGCGGATCTCGGCTCTCGGGCCAGGAGGTCTTTCGCGCGAACGCGCTGGCTTTGAGGTACGCGATGTTCACTACACCCATTATGGCCGTCTCTGTACGATCGAAACGCCTGAAGGTCCGAACATCGGACTGATCTCATCGCTCTGTGTTTACGCAAAGATTGACCGTCTTGGTTTTATCGAAACACCTTACCGGAGAGTTATTGAAGGAAAGGTTGATCTGAATGATACACCGCTCTATCTGACAGCAGAAGAGGAAGAAAATAAGATCATTGCTCAGGCCAGTACGCCGATCGGAGAAAATGGCATCCTCGCTGATGAACGGGTGAAAGTTCGTTACCTTGCTGATTACCCTATCATTGAGAGGACGAAAGTGGACCTGATCGACGTGGCGCCTAATCAGATTGCATCCATCGCTGCATCACTTATTCCGTTCCTGGAGCATGATGATGCCAACCGGGCCCTGATGGGATCAAACATGATGCGTCAGGCTGTTCCGTTGCTCAACCCGGAAGTAGCTCTTGTAGGTACCGGGATTGAAGGCATGGTGGCAACAGATTCACGTGTTCTGATCAATGCCGAAGGCGACGGAGTAGTGGAGAGCGTTGATGCCAATGAGATTGTTATCAAGTACAACAGGGATGAAAAGGAGAGGATGGTCAGTTTTGATGACGACTATAAAAGCTATCGTCTGACCAAGTTTGCCCGTACCAATCAGAATACCTGCATCAATCTTCGCCCCATCGTTCGTCAGGGCGACAACGTTACCAAAGGGATGGTGCTATGCGAAGGATATGCCACGCAGGATGGAGAACTGGCCCTTGGTCGCAACCTGATGGTCGCGTTCATGCCCTGGAAAGGATACAATTTTGAAGATGCAATCGTGATCTCGGAGAAAGTGGTGAAAGAGGATATCTTTACCTCTATTCACATTGAAGAGTTCACACTGGAAGTTCGTGACACAAAACGTGGTGTTGAAGAGCTTACCAACGACATCCCGAATGTAAGCGCGGAAGCTACCAAAGACCTGGATGAGAACGGACTGATCAGGATTGGCGCTGAAGTGAATGAAGGTGATATTCTCATTGGGAAGATCACGCCAAAGGGTGAGAGCGATCCAACTCCGGAAGAGAAATTGCTCAGGGCTATCTTTGGCGACAAAGCAGGTGATGTGAAAGATGCATCACTCAAAGCACCTCCTTCCATGAAGGGCGTGGTGATCCAGAAGAAACTCTTCTCACGGGTCATCAAGGACCGGAAAATGAAGGTGAAGGAGAAAGAGGACCTGAAAAAGATCGATGACGAATTCCACAGGGAAGAGGCCAAACTCAGGAACAAGCTGATTGATAAACTGGGTCTCCTTGTCAACGGAAAGATTTCTCAGGGTGTTTACAACAACTTTAAAACCGAGATCGTTCCAAAAGGAACCAAATTCTCAGCAAAAAACCTTTCAGAGATCGATTACAATACGGCTAATCCGAATAAATGGACAACTGACAAGGATAAGAACGAGATGGTTAAGGTGTTGATCAACAACTTCATCATCAAGCATAAAGAGTTGCTGGGGAAATATAACCGGATCAAGTTTACCTCCATGGTGGGCGATGACCTGCCTGCCGGAATCGTACAGATGGCCAAAGTTTATATCGCGAAGAAGAGGAAACTCAAAGTGGGCGATAAAATGGCGGGTCGTCACGGTAATAAAGGGATCGTTGCAAGGATCGTTAGGGAAGAGGATATGCCTTTCCTGGAAGACGGCACACCGGTTGATGTAGTGCTCAATCCTTTGGGGGTACCCTCCCGGATGAACCTTGGACAGATCTATGAAACCATTCTTGGATGGGCCGGAAAGAAACTCAATATGAGATTCACTTCACCCATCTTCAATGGGGCTACCCAGGATCAGATCAACGCATACCTGCGTCAGGCCGGCCTTCCCGAAAACGGGAAAGTCTATCTCTACGATGGCCTCAGTGGCGATCGTTTTGATCAGCCTACTACTGTTGGGTACATCTACATTATGAAACTTCATCACATGGTGGATGACAAAATGCACGCACGTTCAATCGGACCCTACTCACTCATCACACAACAGCCTCTTGGTGGTAAAGCCCAGTTTGGTGGCCAGCGTTTTGGTGAGATGGAGGTTTGGGCTTTGGAAGCGTTTGGCGCTGCCAATATCCTTCTGGAGATCCAGACGGTGAAATCCGACGATGTGATCGGACGTGCCAAAGCATATGAAGCCATTGTGAAAGGCGATAATATGCCTGTATCGGGAATTCCCGAATCCTTTAATGTACTGATTCACGAGTTGCGAGGCCTCGGACTGAATGTCAGCTTCGACTAGTGAATCAGGTGAGTTAGAACTTTGTTTATAATCGACAATCAACAACTATATGGCTTTTAGAAAAGACGGACCAGTCACCAGCGGTTTTTCAAGTATTACCGTAAGCCTTGCATCTCCTGAAAAGATTCTGGAGCTGTCAAGCGGCGAGGTGCTGAAGCCCGAAACCATCAACTACCGGACCTATAAACCCGAACGCGATGGTTTGTTTTGCGAACGGATCTTCGGCCCGGTAAAAGATTGGGAATGTCATTGCGGAAAATACAAGAGAATCAGATACAAAGGCATCGTTTGCGACAGATGCGGTGTGGAAGTTACTGAGAAGAAAGTGCGTCGCGAACGGATGGGACATATTCAGCTGGTTGTGCCGGTGGCACACATCTGGTTTTTCCGCTCCCTGCCAAATAAGATCGGCTCGTTGCTTGGCTTGCCTACCAAAAAGCTCGAAGCGATCATCTATTACGAGAAGTATGTCGTGATCAATCCGGGAATCCTCAAGGAGGAGGGTATCAACTACCTCGATTTTCTCTCTGAAGAGGAGTATTTTGACTTCCTTGAGAAAATTCCGCAGGAAAACCAGCACCTCGACGATTCGGATCCCAATAAGTTCATCGCAAAGATGGGCGCTGAAGCCCTGTGTGATCTGCTTGCCCGCCTTGATCTCGACAAAGAGTCTTTCGACCTTCGTCACAAGGCAAATACAGAGACATCGCAGCAGCGTAAAGCAGAAGCTCTGAAGCGCCTGCAGGTGTTTGAAGCTTTCCGCGATGCACAAAAAAGACTGGAAAATCGTCCCGAATGGATGGTTGTAAAAGTAGTGCCGGTGATTCCTCCCGAGTTGAGGCCACTGGTGCCACTGGATGGCGGCCGGTTTGCCACATCCGACCTGAATGATCTTTACCGTCGTGTCATTATCCGCAACAACCGTCTGAAACGGCTGATTGAGATCAAAGCTCCTGATGTGATCCTTCGCAACGAGAAACGGATGCTCCAGGAAGCCGTTGATTCATTGCTCGACAATTCCCGTAAGGCAAGCGCCGTGAAAACTGAATCGAACAGGGCTCTCAAATCACTGAGTGACAGTTTGAAAGGGAAACAGGGCCGGTTTCGTCAGAACCTGCTCGGGAAACGTGTCGACTACTCAGGCCGTTCGGTCATTGTGGTTGGCCCCGAATTGAAACTGAATGAATGCGGTTTGCCCAAAGATATGGCTTCTGAACTTTTTAAGCCATTCATTATCCGGAAAATGCTGGAGAGAGGGATTGTAAAAACAGTAAAATCTGCCAAGAAGATCGTTGACCGGAAAGACCCTGTGGTATGGGATATTCTGGAAAATATTCTGAAAGGGCATCCTGTACTCCTAAATCGTGCACCAACGCTTCACCGACTTGGAATCCAGTCATTCCAGCCGAAACTGATTGAAGGCAAGGCAATCCAGCTTCACCCGCTCGTTTGTACCGCGTTCAACGCCGACTTCGACGGTGACCAGATGGCTGTGCATGTACCGCTTGGTCATGCTGCCATCCTTGAAGCACAACTGCTGATGCTTGCTTCGCACAACATCCTGAACCCTGCGAATGGCGCACCTATCTCTGTTCCTTCTCAGGATATGGTACTTGGATTGTATTACATGACAAAAGCACGCACCAGCACAAAGGAACAACATGTCCCGGGCGAGGGGATGACATTCTATTCACCCGAAGAGGTCATCATTGCCTACAATGAGAAACGTGCTGATCTCCATGCTGTAATCAATGTAAGGATCAACACCATTGAAGACGGCAATCCGGTTTCCAAAATCATTGAAACAACGGTTGGTCGCATCCTCTTTAACCAGGTGGTTCCAAAATCATATGGATACATCAACCAGCTCCTGACCAAAAAAGCGCTGCGCGATATCATTGGCTCTATCCTCAAGAAGACAGGTACTGCCAATACCGCGCAGTTTCTGGACGACATCAAAGATCTTGGATTTACGATGGCATTCAGGGGTGGACTCTCCTTCAACCTTGACGATGTGATTGTTCCTGAGATCAAAGAGAGTTTGATCGAAGATGCCATGGCTGAAGTGGATGAAGTGGTTGGAAACTACAACATGGGATTCATTACCAACAATGAACGCTACAATCAGATCATCGACATCTGGACACATACCAACTCCAAGCTGACCATCACTTTGATGAATCAGCTTTCAAACGACAAGCAGGGAATGAACCCTGTTTACATGATGCTCGATTCCGGAGCCCGAGGCTCCAAAGAGCAGATCCGACAGCTTTGCGGCATGCGAGGCTTGATGGCAAAACCGCAGAAATCAGGTGCATCAGGAGGAGAGATCATTGAGAACCCAATTCTCTCAAACTTCAAAGAAGGACTTTCGGTTCTCGAGTACTTCATCTCTACACACGGTGCGCGTAAAGGTTTGGCCGATACCGCTCTGAAGACTGCTGATGCCGGTTATCTGACCCGTCGTTTGGTGGATGTTGCCCAGGATGTGATTATCTCTGAAGAGGATTGCGGAACGCTTCGTGGATTGACCATCTCGATTCTTAAGAAACAGGAAGAGGTCGTCGAATCACTGTACGACAGAATTCTTGGCCGTGTGGCGCTTCACGACATTTACCATCCCCAAACAGGTGAACTGATCATTGAAGCAGGAAAGGAGATCAATGAAGAGGTAGCTCAGGTGATTGAAACATCTCCGATTGAAGGCGTTGAGATCAGGTCCGTATTAACCTGTGAATCAAAGAAAGGAGTTTGTACCAGATGTTACGGACGTAACCTGGCAACCGGAAGATTGGTTGAAAAGGGAGAAGCTGTGGGCGTGATTGCGGCACAGTCGATCGGTGAGCCCGGAACACAGCTTACACTGCGTACCTTCCACGTGGGTGGTGTGGCCGGCGTAAATATTACGAGCGCTTCCAGGATCCAGGCGAAATACGACGGTATCCTTGAGATTGACGAATTGCGCTCACTTCCGTTTACTCCGGATACCGGCAATCCATATGAGATCGTAATCGGCCGGTCAGCTGAAATGCGGATCGTCGACAAAACAACGCATATTGCACTTACCTCCTCGCACATCCCATACGGCGCACGCCTTTACTATAAGAATGGTGATGAAGTGAAGAAGGATGCCATGATCAGTGAGTGGGATCCCTACAACGCCCTGATTCTTTCAGAGGTTCCCGGAAAAGTGAGCTTTGAAAGCATTATCGAAAACATAACATACCGTGTTGAATCTGACGACCAGACAGGTTTTAACGAGAAAGTCATCATCGAGTCACGCCAGAAAGCTAAGAATCCTGCGATCAACATCCTGGATGCCAAAGGTGAAATCGTCAAGACATATGACCTTCCCGTTGGATCACATATCATGGTTGAAGACAACTCGAAGATCAAAGGCGGAACGATTCTGGTGAAAATCCCGAGAGCGGTTGGGAAAGCTGGTGACATCACCGGTGGTCTCCCGCGCGTTACGGAGCTTTTCGAAGCCCGTAACCCCTCTGATCCCGCTATCGTTTCTGAAATTGACGGTGTTGTTTCTTTTGCCAAAAAGCTTAAGAGAGGTAACCGTGAAGTCATCATCACCTCCAAAACCGGCGAAGAGAAACATTACCTCGTGCCAACATCCAAACAGATCCTTGCACAGGAGAATGACTATGTAAAAGCAGGCACGCCGTTATCCGACGGTGCTATGACGCCCAGCGACATCCTGGCAATCAAGGGTCCGATGAAGGTACAGGAGTACATCGTAAATGAGATCCAGGAGGTTTATCGTTTACAGGGTGTAAAGATCAACGATAAGCATTTTGAGACCATTGTTCGTCAGATGATGCGGAAAGTTGATGTGGAAGATCCTGGTGACAGCCGTTTCCTTGAAGGTGAACTGGTAAACAAGATCGATTTCCAGGATGAAAACGACTGGATCTACGGCAAAAAAGTTGTGGAAGATCCGGGAGATTCTCAAACCTTCAAGCCAGGACAGATTATCAGTGCCCGCAAGCTGCGTGATGAGATTTCCCACCTGAAACGAAAAGACATGAAGCTGGTTGATGCACGGGATGCCAAGCCGGCAACTGCACGTCAGGTGTTACAGGGTATTACCCGGGCATCTCTCCAGACCAAGAGCTGGATCTCGGCAGCCTCCTTCCAGGAGACGACCAAGGTGCTGACTCAGGCTGCAATCAATGCAAAGCAGGATTTATTGGCCGGACTGAAGGAGAATGTAATCGTTGGTCACCTGATCCCGGCCGGTACCGGACTTCGCGAATATGAAGACCTCATCGTTGGCAGCAAGGAGGAGTATGAAAACCTTCTGGCTTCTAAGGCAGAGGATTAAACCTTATAGAGATGCAAGAGAAAACAAATCCGCAGCAACAGCTTAATATTGAGCTGACTGATGAAGTTGGTGAAGGAATCTATTCAAACCTTGCCATCATTACTCACTCTCCTTCCGAGTTTATTGTAGATTTCGCGAAGATGATGCCGGGAGTGCCGAAAGCAAAAGTGAAGTCAAGAATTATCCTTACTCCACAACATGCAAAACGGTTATTCAAAGCACTGAAGGAAAATATCGGTAAATACGAATCGATGCACGGGGAGATCAAGGATGCCGGAGGCGAGATGCCTTTCAATATGGGAATTCCAACGGCTCAGGCATAAATCCCGTTTTCTTACTATCAATTTATTGTAGGGGCAATTCATGAATTGCCCCTATTTTTTTGT
The DNA here is from genome assembly GCA_014860625.1 of Bacteroidales bacterium. Lineage (GTDB taxonomy): Bacteria > Bacteroidota > Bacteroidia > Bacteroidales > FEN-979 > QYOJ01. Next base: position 9,102 of record JACZJJ010000122.1, read on the forward strand.
CCCTGAATTTCCTCTACTTTATCGTCTGTTAGATTCTCATCACTTTTTTTTATACTTTCGTTTGGTTGATTTATATGGACCAGATTAAAAATATCGTCATTCTGGGTGCCGGGAATGTGGCTGCACATCTCTCCCAGGCGCTGGCCGCAAAAGGGTTTGATATCACACAGATATACAGCAGGACAGAAGAGAAGGGGAGGCGACTGGCTGCATTGCTGGGTACCGGATATGCCGGTTCGGTAAAGGATATCAACCCGGATGCTGACTTGTATATCATGGCCTTGAGTGATACAGCGCTTTCAGAAATAGCTATGCAGTTTAATGTGGATCAGGGGATTGTGGTACACACCTCCGGCTCTGTGGGGATGGATGTACTGAAGGATTGCTCAAACTATACCGGTGTAGTGTACCCTCTGCAAACGTTTCGTGAAGGAAATCAAATTCCTTTCGATGCAATTCCTGTTTGTGTGGAAGCCAGTGATTCCGATGTGGAAGAAAGACTCCTCGACCTGGCCGGGCGGTTGAGTACGAATGTCAGGGTTCTCAATTCGGGGCAAAGGAAAATACTGCACCTGACGGCTGTTTTTGCCAGCAATTTTACCAACTATCTCTATACCATTGCAGAAGATCTGCTTCTTCAAAACGATATCCCATTTGATCTCCTCGAACCACTGATTATGCGGACTGCTGCAAATGCCAGCCATTCCAATCTTTTTTCACTTCAAACTGGTCCGGCCGTCAGAGGAGATACCGCCATCCTGGAAAGTCATATGGAACTACTTTCCGGTGATAAAGCTTACAAGGAAATTTATGAACTGATAAGCAAACAAATCATTCAACATAAGCACCGACATGGCAAACTATAAGGCGCAGCTAAAAAAGATCACTACCTTTATTTTTGATTACGATGGCGTGTTAACCGAGGGAACAATCATCATGACAGAACATGGCGAGGCATTGCGGATATCGAACATCAAAGATGGTTATGCAATGCAACTGGCGGTTAAAAAAGGGTACCGGATCGCCATTATCTCCGGCGCCAAGTCAAAGTCGATGGCGCACCGGCTGCAGGCCTTGCGAATCACTGACGTATTCCTTGGAATTGGAAATAAGCTTGAAACATTTCATAAATACCTGAAAGACAACGGAATCACACCTTCGGAAGTTCTCTTTATGGGAGACGATATTCCTGACTACCAGATCATGCAGGAGGTTGGCATGCCCACCTGTCCGTCTGATGCTGCAGAAGAGATCAAGGAACTCGCCGCATATATCAGCCACGTTCCGGGTGGGAAGGGGTGCGTTCGCGATGTAATTGAACAGGTTATGAAAGTTCAGGGTAAATGGATGAATGATGACGCATTCACGTGGTAGCAATCCTACGGTCTGGGAGAAGACCAAAGGAATAGCCCGATTTATCAGGCTTCCGAACCTGATTATTGTGGTCCTGATTGAGTTTCTGCTCCGTTACGGGGTGCTCAACCCTATCCTCTTTAACTGGCAGACAGCGTACATGACCAGTTTGACCGATTTTATCATCTTCGTGCTCGCCACTCTTCTGCTCGCTGTTGGCGGATATGTCATCAACGATTATTTCGACCAGAAAATTGATCGGGTCAATCGTCCTGATACGATTGTGGTATCGCGTATCGTATCACCACGGATGGCAATGAAGATCCATATCCTGGTAAATACCATCGCTGTCATCCTTGGGTTTTACCTCGCTTACCGGATTCACTCTCTCTGGTTTGGATTGCTTTTCCCTTGCGGAGCTCTCTTCTTCTGGTTTTACTCGGCCCGCTGGAAGCAACAGCTGATCTGGAAAAACCTGATCGTTGCATTTATCTCTGCCTCATTGATCCTGTTGGTCCTTCTGTTTGAATTTTTTCACCTTCGGTTGTATCCTGACTATTTTTCGACAGTCATCGGAACCCTCGATACAATTTTCTGGATATTTCTCTCTTATGCCGTGTTTGCATTTTTGGTAAGCCTGTTCCGCGAGATTGTCAAGGACATCGAGGATCTCAAGGGTGACGAGGAGTTCGGCACCAGATCGCTGCCGGCAGTGATCGGAATTGGCTGGTCAAAATTGATCGTCGTCCTTCTGATTCTGATCACCATGGGGTTACTGGCATATGCCCAGGTTTCGATCCACCGTTTTGGATTTGAGATACTGTTCTGGTATTTCACCCTGGCGGTTCAACTGCCCTCTCTCTACCTGGTTATTGCGGTAATCATGGCCAAAAAGCGTGAGAATTTTCGTTTCGCCAGTGGACTCGCAAAGCTGATCATGTTTACAGGAATATTATCACTATTGGTTATTTATTTATCTTATTGACATGATAAACAAGAGATTACAGGACTTCAAAATTGTTCTGGCCTCTCAGTCTTCACGAAGGCAGTATTTGTTGAAAGAGTTGGGACTCGATTTTGAGATCATCACTACGGATGTACAGGAAGATTATCCTGACAACCTGAAACCGGCAGAGATTGCAGAATTTCTAGCCGACAAGAAGGCTGAGAGTTTTGAAGTGTCGCGGATGGAAGAAAAGATGATTATCGTTGCGGCAGATACAATCGTTTCTCTGGATGGAGAGATCCTGGGAAAACCGCGGAATTATGAAGAAGCGCTAACCATGTTGAAGAAACTGTCGGGGAAGCGTCATGATGTAATTACCGGCGTTTGTATCAAATCTCGCGATAAAAAGAGGTTGTTTCATGTCATCTCTCATGTTTACTTCAAGGAGCTTTGTGATGAAGAGATTGATTATTACATCAACAACTTCAGTCCTTACGACAAAGCCGGGGGATATGGCATCCAGGAGTGGATAGGATACATCGGGATTTCCAGGCTGGAAGGGTCATTCTTTAACGTAATGGGGCTACCTGTGAAGGAGGTTTATGAAGAGCTCCTCAAAAATTATTCCTACCTTTGCTGAGTAAGAGCAGCCTTGTAATGCAGGAGAAACCCCTGATTTTAGTTACGAATGACGATGGCATCAATGCCCCGGGACTGCGTGCCCTGATCATGGTGGCCCGACCCCTTGGGAACGTGGTGGTGGTCTCTCCCGACAAACCTCAGTCGGGTACCTCCCATGCCGTTACGATGCACCACCCGCTGCGGTTGAACCTGATCCGTGAGGAGGCCGGTTTTGCGGAATACAGCTGTAACGGAACCCCTTCCGACTGTGTGAAACTGGCTTACAAAATTGTTCTGAAGCGCCGCCCCGACCTGTTGATTTCAGGGATCAACCATGGCTCGAATGCATCGATCAACATCATCTATTCAGGAACGATGGCTGCCGTGTTTGAAGGAGCCATGGCCGGTGTTCCTTCCATCGGGTTTTCACTGCTTCAATACCGGGAAGATGCAGACTTTTCGGCATCCGGTATATACGCCGACCGGATCATTCGTGAAGTCATGCATAGAGGATTGCCGGAAGGGATTTGCCTGAATGTGAATATCCCTGACCTCCCTGCAACTGAAATCAAGGGAATCAGGATTTGCAGGCAGGCCGGAGGGACATGGATTGAAGATTTTGATGTGCGGGAAGATCCGAAAGGGGAAAATTACTACTGGCTCAAAGGTGTTTTTGCCCGGATTGGTGACGGGGACGACACGGATGAGCATGCCCTGGAACACCATTATATTTCGGTCGTTCCGGTTAACTTTGATTTTACTGACTATCCCGCAATGGAAGAGATGAAGAGATGGGATTTCTCCTTCTGATTTACCTATGAACTATTATATCATCGCCGGGGAAGCTTCTGGCGACCTTCACGGGTCGAACCTGATGCATGCCCTGAAGGAGCGTGATTCTGAAGCCTCGTTCCGTTGCTGGGGAGGTGACCTGATGCAGCAGGCTGGAGGAGAGTTGGTGAAGCATTACCGCGACCTGGCCTTTATGGGCTTCTGGGAAGTTATTGTCAACCTGAAAACGATCTTCGCAAATCTCCGATTCTGCGAAAAAGATCTTCGGACAACCAAACCTGACGTGCTGATCCTGATCGACTATCCGGGCTTCAACCTGCGGATGGCTGAGTTCGCGAAGAGAAACGGGATTCGTGTTTTCTATTACATCTCACCGCAGCTATGGGCATGGAAAAGTTCCAGGGTTAAGACCATTCAGCAATGTGTTGAACGAATGTTTGTGATCCTTCCGTTTGAGCAGGATTTCTACAACAAGTATGACTATCCGGTTGATTTTGTTGGACATCCACTCCTGGATGTCATCTCACCCGGCAAGGAAATCAGTGCCAGGAGCAAATTCCTGCAAAAAAATAATCTCCCTAACAAGCCAGTCGTCGCATTACTGCCAGGAAGCCGGAAGCAGGAGATCCGTATCATGCTTCAGAAGATGGTTGAAGTGGCTCCTTCCTTCCCTGAATATCAGTTTGTTGTAGCAGGAGCTCCTTCCATTGAGCCGGACTTTTATGCATCGGTGATCGGAGAGAAATCCATTCCGGTGGTTTTTAAACAGACATACGACTTGCTGGGACATGCTGAGGCATCGCTCGTAACATCGGGAACGGCCACCCTCGAGGCGGCTCTTGTGGGGACTCCCGAGGTGGTGTGTTACCATGGCAATGCACTTTCATTCTTCATTGCCCGCCAGATCGTACATGTGCCTTTTATATCACTGGTAAACCTGATCATGGAGAGAGAGGTGGTAAAGGAGCTGATCCAGCATCTCCTCACCAAAGAGAGTCTCGTAGCGGAGCTGAAACGGTTGCTCGATCCGGGCATCCGGGAGAAGATGAAAAAAGAATTTGGAGAACTCGCTCTTAAGCTTGGCGGAAGTGGCGCATCAGACAGAACTGCTGCATTGATGATACAATATTTAATGGATAAATAAGTTAAACTATAAAAAATAAGACGAATGAAGGTTAAATCTACATTGAAGATTGGAATCCTGACATTGATGCTCGGGTTTATTTTCACCTCACTCTCACAGGCACAGCAATTAAAGCCAGCTGGCCAAACGAAAAAAGAGAACCAGGACCAGCGGATGAAGGCAATGGGTATTGATTCGGTTCCTTCCACGATTTTCCCTCCCCGAAAGGAGCTGACTGAGGCTGAAAAAGAGGCCCAGCGTCTTTTTACCGAGGGTTCGAAAAAGGGTAAGGCAGGAAATTACAAAGAGGCCATTGCCGATCTTACACAATCAGTATCACTTGTGCCGAATGGCAATTCCTACATGAAACGCGGCTTTGCCTATCTTCTCTCTGCGCAGTTTCCGCTGGCCCTTCAGGATTTTACGGAGACATTGCGACTGGCACCATCGAACAGGGAAGCCATCTTTGGGCGGGGTATTGCACGGTTTGAGATGAAAGACTATACCGAAGCGGAAGTAGATCTGAAGCAGTACCTCGACCTGGTTAATATCAACCCCATGGCCTTCGACTATATGGCGGCACTCTGTTTCATGCGTCAGGATTTCCAGTGTGCATTGCAAAACTATTCCGATGTGGTTCGTTGCGACTCTCTCTACCCTGACGGGTGGGCCAACAGAGCGATGATCAGGCACTATTTGCGCGATTACAAAGGAGCTTTGGAGGACTACAATGTGGCTGTCCGGATAAATCCAAACGACAAAAAAATCTACAACAACCGCGCAGCTGCCAAGATGCTGTTGAAGGACTACAAAGCTGCTCTCGAGGATTTTAACAAAGCGATTGAACTCGACCCCCTCTATGCCGATGCCTACAACAACAGGGGCCGGGTGCGGTTAGCTCTTGGGGATACCGAAGGTGCTTGCGCCGACTGGCAGAAGGCACTCTCTTTCGGTATAGAGGCGTCGCGCGACCTGATCATTAAAAACTGCAAATAGTCGCACGTTTTTCCAGATTTCTCTTCTCATGAGATTCAGCATTTTATCTCTCATATTGATTCTCTCCTTGCCTTTGTTTTCCCAGCAGACACAGAAAGAGTTGATTAACAGTGGAATAACCAAGGCAAAACTGGGGGATTACAAGGCCGCATTGATCGATTTTAATGAGGCGATCCGAAAGGACAGCACGGAAGGTGAGCCCTATTACAACCGCGGCATCGTAAAAAGCGAACTGAAAGATTACCAGGGAGCGATTGCCGACTTCACCATTGTCGTTGCCCTCTCTCCCAATTATCCTGAACCCTGGTACAACAGGGGTGTAGCAAAGGATTATCTGGAGGATTATTCCGGAGCTATTTTCGATTATACCAAAGCCATTTCACTCAAAGCTGATTATCCCGAAGCATTTCATAACCGGGGACTTGCGTTGTTTGACCTGGGTCAGTTCGACGAGGCGATTCTGGATTTCTCCCGGGCATTGGTCTATTCACCCGGATTTGCCGAAGCCTATTATAACAGGGGTCTTGCGAGGTTTAATAAAGGGCAGTTCACCGAAGCCATTAGTGACTTTAATAAAGCCATAGAGCTTGATCCCGTTCCGGCTGAGTATTTTTCGAGCAGGGGGGCTGCAAAAGCATCGAGGGGTGAATACCAGGAAGCCATCATCGACCTGAATGAAGCGATCTTCAAGAGGCCAGCCGATATCACTCCACGCCTGAACAAAGCGCTTGCCTTCATGTACCTGAAGCAATACAGGGATGCGGAACTGATCTACAACGAAGTTCTTCAACTCGATGCAGTTAACCTGGAAGCCTTCACCAAGCGGGGTGTTGCCCGTCAGAAACAGGGTGATCTGGTTGGCGCCTGTGTGGATTGGGATGACGCTCTCTCCCTGGGTTCCGACAAGGCCCGGGAATACCTGGAAAAATTTTGTGGCCGTTGAGGTATTACCTTTTCTCTCTTTTCCTGATTAATGGGCTAACAGAGAAATACAATACCTATGAATCCATGGAAGCCTGTTCCATTGATACGCCTGTTGATCCCATTCCTGGGAGGGGTTCTCTGCGCCCTTTTGGAATCAGGATGGCAACCTGAAATCCTCTGGGTGATTGGCGCTACAGGATCGTTGGCAGTAGTGCTACTTCTCCTCATTCTAATTAAAAACCTGCATTTCAGACTTCGATGGTTCCCTGGACTAATCATATTTCTGTTGATGTTGTGTTTAGGAATATTAACTGTTCAAATCCACTGCCAGCTGCGAACTCCCAACTGCGAACTCCCAACTGCGAACTCCCAA